>DASPJQ010000215.1:0-1648 GCA_035628535.1 Flavobacteriales bacterium
TAATTATTCTTGTACGGTACGAAAATATACCGGCATCACGCCTGTTGCCGGGAAAAAACGATTTGAAAAAAGCGATCGGTATTATTAAAGATTATATTGGTAAAACTAACGGCTGATATACTTATGCAAATAGGTTGTGCCGTTAACATTGACCTCTACCAGGTAACACGCCTGTACGGGAGGCATACCAACAGTATACTGGCCTTCACCGTTAACGCTTAAGGCATTGTTTACCGATTGACCCAGCAAATCAAGCACCCTTATGCTGCCTTTTTCAACCTCGCCCTGAATTCCAACGGTAACCTGGTTTATGCCATTTGCAAAAATAACGTCATGGGACGTCTGATAAACCGGTGTACAATTGCCGTTTTTGCGCAATGTAAGGCTAAAGCGGTTCACATCATCAGCCGTTGTTGCCAAAAATGTATATTTTACATCATCGCGTAATACAAACTGATTACCTGTTTTTGAATCGGTTAAAATAGCACAGGTATAACCCAAATCACGTATGTTAAAAAGATTGAGCGGTGTTATGGTGTATATACCGTTTTCCTGCACTTTAAAACCAAGTTGTACCTGTACTTCTTCATTGGTCTCATCAAAATGTTTTACCCTGTAACTTACGTTTTCTTCATTTACAGCATACAATTGCGGTGCCAACGGATGAGGAACAGGCCTGAAACGAATATCGTGATCAAACGGGGTTCCGCTCATTGGAACGAATTGCGCTTTAGAAGTAAAAAAATGTTCTTTTTCGGCTGATGCCAGGTGCAGGGCAAAATTACCGGCAGGTGCAATTTTAAAGATGCTGTTGGAACTTGTGGTTTTATTGGACTCGGTAAAGGTAACTGAAGGTGAACCACTTGTTGCTTCAATCCAGAATCCCTGGTGCGGAGGAATCTCAAATCCGCTTGCCGCAGTCATCACTTCAAAGTCAGCAATGGTTTCATCGTAAATCATAATGGTATTACCAATACCGGTTGATGCCGTATACAAACTATTCCAGCTTATAAATGAAGCGTATGGGTTTCCTACGAGATTCCAACCGTCATTTACTGCCGAAAGCGAAGACGAAATATTGAGGCTACCTATGGTGGGAGTTCCGCGCGTATCAACCGTGGTTGCATCAAATGTTGCATAAGTACCATACGAATCAAGGTAAACTTCAAAACCTTTACCGGGAGTAAGCACCTCGGTTGATGTTGTAACGGGCACGTAATCCCAAATGGCTTCATCATACGACCAAACCGATGGATAATACGTTGGAGGACTGTACGGATAAACAAGCAGCAATTCATTGTCCCAATCAGCAACGGTAGATGACGCAACAGGCGAAGACATGTCGGAATATCCGGCAGACCTTGCCGAAATATAACGTTGAACCCGCATTGTACCGGTTACTGTTCCTGTACCGGCCTGTGCAATACGGGCCGTACGTGTAGCGTCTGACAAAAGTGTAAAACTGGTGGCTGCACTCACATTAAATGTTCCCAGTGTTGGCGTATAGGCTCCTTCAACTTCATACGTACCCGAAGCAATGCTTACGCCTGCAACGTTGTTTGTGGTAATGTTAAAAAAATGGGTGGTTGAAGTGCTTGTGAGGTTCTGGAAAAGCACGCCATTGAAATTTACAAGCCCTTCGCGGCTA
>DASPJQ010000216.1:0-2711 GCA_035628535.1 Flavobacteriales bacterium
TTGTTCACCTGGCTTGTATTCCACGTGAATTTTACCGGTCTCCCCGGGCATTACAGGCTCTTTCGGGTATTCGGGCACGGTACACCCGCAGGAACCTTTTGCATCGGTTATTTGCAGAGGCTCAGTTCCTGTATTGGTAAATTCAAAGTCAAATGAATTGGTAGAATTCTGCTTTACATTGCCAAAATCATGCACCATTTTGGCCCATTGTACCGTTGTTGTTTTTACATTGGCCGGATTGGCCATGGTAGGCATATTATCAGTACCGGTTGAGGTGGGCGCATTTCCGCTTACATTATTGGCAACTACTCCGGCAGGTTCATCCTCCGGTTCGTTTTCTTTGTCAGTGGCACTTACCAGGCTTGATAAATAATATGCGTTGGCTAAGACACCTATTGCAATTACGCTTAGCAAAAATATTTTTACGTTTTCTTTCATATATAAATGGTTTTGCTTTCCAAATTTTGCAAAAAAAAGAATAGGAGAGGATACTTTAACGAATTTTTAGGAAGTGGTTGATGGTTATTCGTTAGAGGCAGTCATGCTAACTTGTTTTGCATGGAACCGTTTTCATTTACACGCATTTAACACGCAATGGGAATTATGACCATACATGCGACTGCGATTCAATGCAGCGGTGTCAGCACTCCCGAATATCTCGGGAGAGTTTTGCTTCGTCAGGACACCCTTGATAACAGATAACTAATCCCAGGTCGCAGTATATTTTTTCTTACCGCCAAAATCACGGTCTTTTCCGCCACCGTAGTTTTTGTTTTTATTGAATCCGCCCCTATCTCCACCGTAAGATTTGCGGCTACCAAACGAACGCGGTTTTCCGCCTCCATACCCTCCGCCACCGCGGTTTCCGCCTTTATAACCTCCACCCGATCCGCTGTCGCGCTTTTCGGCAATTTCAATCCTCAGGCGTTTTCCTTCCCACTCAATGCCTTTGAAACTTTCAAAAATATGGCGGGCAATTTCGGTTTTCACTTCAAAAAATGAGAATTCATCGCGCATATCAATACGCCCAACTTCATTGGAACTAACGTTACCTGCATCGCAAATTTTACGCAGCAAAGCGCCTTTGTTTATACCGTTGGCACCGCCAATATTCACAAAGAAACGCTGGTACTCGCCATCAGCATCGGCATGCCTGCGCTTACCGCTGCTTTCACCCTGTTCCCTGTGCTGAACGCGTGCATCGGCATTCAAATCACCGGCCCCGCGGTAGTATTCCAAAAAGCGGTTAAATTCGGTTGAAATAAATTTTTTGATCACTTCTTCTTTTGAAAGGGCCGAAAGTTTTTCCAGGGCCGACTCAATGTAAGGCGCAATTTCCTTTTCATTTACTTCCTGGTTGCTTAATTTGTCCAGCAATGCCATGAGTTGTTTATCGCAAATTTCTGGTCCGTTCGGAATGCGCCCCACTTCAAATTTTTTACTAATGATGCGTTCAATTTCACGTATGCGTTGGGTTTCGCGTGTATTTACCAACACAAGGCTATAACCGGTTTTTCCGGCACGGGCCGTGCGTCCGCTGCGGTGAGTATAATTCTCCACATCGTCAGGCAAATTATAATTAATTACATGAGTAATGTCATTCACATCAATACCGCGGGCCGCCACATCGGTTGCGCATAAAATCTGGATGGTGCGTTCACGGAATTTTTTCATCACGGTATCGCGTTGCGCCTGTGAAAGGTCACCGTGCAGCGACTCGCAATTGTAGCCGTCTTTTATCAGTTTTTCCGCAATGTCCTGCGTTTCACGTTTGGTACGGCAAAAAATCAACCCGAAAATTTCGGGATAATAATCAATTAACCGTTTCAAACCGGCATAACGGTCTTTTTCCTTTACAGCAAAATACTTGTGCGTAATGTTTTCAGCACTCATATTTTTCTTTCCTACGGTTAATTCAACCGGGTCGGTTAAATATTTTTTGGAAATTTGGGCAACCTCTTTTGGCATGGTTGCTGAAAAAAGCCAAACATGTTTTTGTGCAGGCGTGTGACTCAAAATATCGTCAATATCTTCCTGAAAGCCCATGTTGAGCATTTCATCGGCTTCGTCAAGCACAACATATTTTACTTCGCCCAGTTTTATAACCCTGCGGTTAATCAGGTCAATCATGCGGCCGGGTGTTGCTACCAGTATTTGCGCACCACGTCTTATTTCTTTTTCCTGATTCTGGATGCTTGCCCCACCGTATACGGCAACAACATTGATGTTGCGCACGTATTTTGAAAAGTTTTTCAGGTCGTTGGTAATTTGCAAACACAACTCGCGTGTTGGACAAACCACAATGCCCTGTGTAATGGAAACGTGCTCGTCAATAAGGTTAAGCAACGGTAAACCAAATGCGGCTGTTTTTCCGGTCCCGGTTTGTGCAAGCCCAACTAAATCGGTTGTGCCCTGCATAATGGCCGGTATGGCCTGTTGTTGAATTGGTGTAGGCGTTGAAAATCCCAAATCTTCAACAGCCCTAAGGATCTCACTGCGGAGTCCCAGTTCATTAAATGTCATAAATAAGTAAGTTTTGTGGTCCGCATACCACTCACGAAGTTCGCCCCCTGCGGAATTAAAACATGAGTATCCGATGCGTACCGGATTAAATTGTGCGCAAAGGTATATTTATTTTTCGAATATTTTACGCATATTTTATGGAATAGTGTTATAAAACGTTAGCGGCACATGCAGTTTGGTACCGTGTG
>DASPJQ010000217.1:0-15054 GCA_035628535.1 Flavobacteriales bacterium
GGTGTCCTGTTCAAAGGTTTGTTCGCTTGATATAGACTTGCGTTCACTATAGGGAATAACCGGTGAGTTGTCAATACCGTTTGCTTTTTTCCAAATGCTGAGGCCGTTTTCGCCCAGTACACGTTGCAGCAACTCAACCGGCATTTCCTGAAGGGTTTTGATTTGTTCAACCCCCATGCTACGCAATAAAAAATACGTTTTATCACCTACCATGGGAATTTTTCGGACGGAAAGCGGTGCCAGAAATGTTTTTTCAGTTCCTTTTGGAATTTCCATTTGTCCGTTTGGCTTGGACTCACCGGTTCCAACCTTGGCCACAGTTTTATTGCTGGCCATGGCCATGGATATGGGCAAATTGGTTTCTTTAATGATACGCTGCCGCAACTCGCTTACCATTTTATAACAGCCAAAAAAACGGTCAAGACCGGTAAGGTCCATGTAAAACTCATCAATGGATGTTTTTTCATAAACCGGAACGGTTTCAGCAATGATGTTGGTAACCACATCGGAATATTTGCTGTATTGTTCATGGTCGCCCCGTACAATAATGGCCTCGGGACACAACATTTTTGCGGTACGCATGGGCATAGCCGAGTGAATGCCGAAGCCCCGGGCTTCATAACTGCATGAGGCCACCACGCCCCTGTCACCAGCGCCTCCCACAAGTACGGGTTTACCGTTTAGTTTGGGATTGTTTAACCGCTCAACCGCTACAAAAAATGAGTCGAGGTCAACATGGGATGTTATGTCTTTGAAAAATAGCATAAGCCACTGGTGCAAGTTGCAAACTACAGGAAATGTGTGCGTGGCCGAACTTATTTTACAGAAAAGATGTATGGGTAAAGAGTGTGTTTATGCAACTGTTATTAAACATTGTTTTTCAGATCTGCATTTTCTTTTTTATTTTTTCCATTTGCAAACTTTCTTTCAGTTTACGAATCATTTTTTGTATTTCAACAATGTGTTGCAGATATAATTCCTTTTTATCCTGCTTTATAAAATCAAGCTCACAGGCAATTATCGTAAGGGTTTCAAGCTCATTGGTTGATCCATTTGCAATACCCAGCAACTGATTGAACTCTTTTGACGAATTGCGCCCTGCCCCCTCAGCAATATTGGCTGATATGGACACCGCAGCCTTTCTCATTTGACTTGTTAAACCATACATTTCCTCGGCAGAAAAAGATGCAGTGGTCCTGTAAATGGAAATGGATAAGTCAACTGCTTTTTTCCATACCATAAGATTTTTGTAGTTATTCATTGTTTTTATGTTTTGTAAATTAAATAGTATCAATTGCGGTGATACTTATATCTTTTGCTCATATATCCCTCCCTCCGGTGCTATCAATTTCAGGTATAACAAACCCTACTTTCCTGCGGGGTTCAGCGTTTCTTTTTTCAATCAATTCGTCCAGGTAATGAAAAACCAATTCAATATTTTTGCCATGGTTGTCAACCTTCTTTTTTATCTTTTCAACTTCAAGGCGTAATTCCGTATTATCAAACAATGCCTGCCTGATTTGCGTAAATACACGTACTATTTGGATATTTACTTCTATTGCTTTATCGCTATTCAAAACACTGGCGAGCATAACAGCCCCATGTTCGGTAAAAACAAATGGCAGTGTTGGAGAAAATTTGAGATCCTTCAAATGTTCGAATTGCGAAATGATTAAGCTTTTTTCTTCTTTCGTGATTTCAAACATAAAATCAGGTGGAAATCGCTTTAAATTACGTTTTACCTGTTCGTTTAGGCGTTTGGTGGTTGTTCCATAAAGTTCTGCGAGGTCTTTATCAATCATTACTTTTTTATCGCGCAATACAATTATCTTATTTAGAATAATATGGTCAGGAACGAGTGTGATGGGTGTGTTAATATTCATATTTTCAATTAATTATACAAGGTGGTCGCAAAATGCGACCACCTCAGTTTTTAGTATACTTAAAACAGCGGCAAGGCTATTTGATTATATCCCTTTTTCATTTTCATGCGAACCGGTTGAAGATTACTCATACTTCCGTCTTCATTATACCAGTTGCTTTGTGTGCCTGGTTTTACCAGGATGATTTGGGCTTTTGGTTTTGCGCACTGCACTTTCATAGTTGTAAATTTTAGTTTATAAATTGCATGAATTGTTTACTGTAGTATATAATTGTGACGGTTCTTAATTATAGCATGACAACCTTCAGCAGGCCTGCCTATTTCACCGGTAATTACTGCCAGGGATAGAGCGTTATAGCCCGCATCCTGAAGCGAGAGCGGCCCGAAATGCTTTTTTATTACTTGGAATTTATGCGCGCTCTTCTTCAGGAGAGGACTATTAGCGAAAGCCCGGCCCGAAGGGGGCAGCATAAACAACCCCATTACCGCTTTCCAATAACTGATAACTGTAAACTGTGAACTAACATTGGCGGATGCCGGCAAAGGACCCGGGACTGATGATGGTATATTTCCCGCTCCCTTGCCACACCCATGTGCCTGTATATTTTTCAATTGACTCACTGTCACCATTTTTAAATTAACAAAACAAATTTAACTATTATTTGTAGCCATTCAAACTACAATTTGTAGTTTTTTTGTAAATTTGTTGCCTATGAGCAAAGTAGCACACAACATTTCACACCTGCGCAAGGTTAAAGGCATTACGCAGGAGCAGTTGGCCGACCATTTGGGCATTAAGAAATCACGCCTGGGATCATACGAAGAAGGCCGGTCAGACCCGCCTATTGACATTTTAATTCAACTCTCATCATTTTTCAGGTTGCCTATTGATGCGCTCGTACGCTATGACCTGAGTAAAGCAGGCGACAAATCATTTATTGATATTGGCAAACACCGCGTGCTTTTCCCGGTTATGATTGACCAGGACAATGAAGATACCATTGAGGTGGTGAGTTTAAAAGCATCGGCCGGATATTTAAACGGGTATGCCGACCCTGAGTTTATTGAAAATTTACAACTTATGAAGCTGCCGTTTTTGCCAACGGGAAAACACCGCGCTTTTCCCATTAAGGGCGATAGTATGCCGCCCCTGGGCAACGGTAGTTTTGTGATAGGGAAATTTATTGAAGACATACGCCAGGTCAAAGACGGCAATACCTACGTACTGCTTACCCGTAATGATGGTATTGTATACAAGCGCGTGTATAACCACATTAAACAAAATAAATCGTTACTGTTGTCAAGCGACAATAAACATTACGACCCGTACCACGTTCCTATTTTTGATGTGCTGGAACTATGGGAATACGTATGCAGCATTAATACGGGCAGTTATGCCGAGGACGATTTGAACATGAGCAGCATTATGGGCATGCTACGGCAAATGCAGGTAGAACTGAGGGAGATTAAAAAGGGAAATACCCATTAACGAACAAACTGATGAGCTAATTTGACAATAAGCTAATAAATAATTTCCAAAAGACATTGCCATTCCTGATTAGCTTATAAGCATATTGGCTAATTAACTTTCCACATTGGTTGCAAGAACCCGAATTTTTACTATTATCGAAGGGTGATTTTTCCTTTCAAAGTACGGTACCGCATACATGCCCGCGTGGGCATGGGATATTCACCCAGTAACCCCGGAACGGTTTGGGACATGATGGGCTATTATGACAAATCAATGCCTTGTTTTTTACGCAGCCTTGAAATACCTGAAAAATTGAATTTTACCAAGGGTATTGGGCACTTGCTGGAAAACCTGACCGATGTTTATTGTTCGCGAAATGATTTTAAAAAAGCGGCACTGATTGAAAGCATTCAATATGCCGGCACTTCTGCCCTCTTTAAAAAAACATGCAACGAATGATCGTTAAAAAATGAGCAGACCCATTTACATAGCGGTTTTTATTCTGGGATTTTTAAATCATGCATTGGCAGCAGGGTCAAAGGCCGATTCGCTTGAACGCGCCTTAAAAAAAACACGGCATGACACAACGCGGATTAATTTATTGAACGATTTATGTTTGGAATATGAGTTTGAAGACCGCGGCAAGGCCATTGAATACGTAAAAAAAGCCATTTCCCTTGCCCGAAAATCAACTTATATCAAAGGTCTTTGCAAGGCTTTTTTATACCGCGGCTACCTTGAAGAGGACATTGGTAATTACGACAGCGCCCTTGTTTATTACCATCGTTCACTTAAAAAAGCGCTCGAATTAAACAATAAACGCAGCATTGCCGCTGCCTATAACAGCCTGGGCCAGGCATATCAAAGCGAAGGCAATATTTTACAAGCGCTTGACTATTTTGAAAAAGCACTCGCACTTGATAAACAACTGAACGATCAACGCGGCATTGCCATGCAGTTGATTAATATTGGAAGTATATATAAAGCACAGGGCAATTTTACCAAAGCTTCACAACACTATTTTAAGGCCCTGGAAATTGATGAAAAAAGAAATAACGAAACCGATGTTGCCATGGACCTTGGTAACATTGGTATTTTGTACCTTGACAAGGGTGATTACAGGCGGGCCCTGCAATACAATATAAAAGCATTAAAACTGGATACCAGGCTTGGTAACAAGCAGGGTATTATGCGCCATACCAACAATGTTGCCAATTCATATTTTTTCCTGGAAAATTATACCAAAGCGCTTCAAATGCATCTTAAAAATATTGAAATGCGCATAAATGCCGGTGACCTTGTGGGCCTGGCACACAGCTATGGTAACATTGGCATGGTTTATGAACGCATGGGCGATTCGGCAGCAAAAAAGGGGAATAATGACTACGCCTTAAATAACATGTTCATAAAGGCCCGTGACTATTATTTAAAAGCTTCGGCCATCTATCAGGCATCAAAAGACCTTCACAACGAAGTCATCCAGGTCGGGCACATGGCATCGCTCGAAATGAAATACGGAAATTTTAAAAAAGCCGAACAATACGTGTTGACAGGACTATCCATTACGGACAGCCTTGGTGCCAAAAATCTCAGAATGCAATTTGAACAGGAGGCATCCACCTTGTATGAACAGATGGGTGATTACAAAAAGTCGGTTGAACACTATCAGAATTTTCTTAACCTGCGCGATTCTCTTTTTAATGCTGAAAAAGACAAAGAGATAACCCGTAACGAAATGAATTATAATTTTGAAAAAAAGAAAGATGCCATTAAGGCGCGCCAGGCGCAACAAGCGGAAATGGACAAAGCGAAAAGGCAACGACAGCTCATTGTTATTTTGATTACCGCTGCATTGGCCCTGGTTTCTATAACCGTTGCAGTACTCGTTATGCGGTCGCTGCGCATAACAAAAAAACAAAAACACATAATTGAAAAGCAAAAACTTGAAGTTGAAACCAAACAAAAAGAAATACTGGACAGTATTCATTATGCCAGGCGCATACAAAGGGCCTTGTTACCGGGCGAGAAACACATGCGATCAAAACTTCAGTCAATGGGAAAACAATGAGAAGCGCACTGATTGCAATAATTATTTTAGTAAGTGCTGTACCCGGCAAGGCACAGGACCGCGTTTTTGATTCGCTTCGGCATGCAGTGTCACAAAGCAGGCATGATACGGCAAAAGTACTTGCACTGCTCAATTTGGCCAACCACCTTGAATTTACCAACCCTGACAAGGGACGCAATTACCTTAACCGGGCATTAGCCCTTTCAAAAAAAACAAGGTATGAAAACGGCAAGGGCCGCTCTTACCTGGGGCTGGCTTATTTCAGCGAAGACGCTTCCAATTACCGCGGGTCGCTTTACTATTACAAACTGGCACTGGCTTCATTCAAAAAATGCCGTTCAAACCAGGGAACATCTTCAGCCTTATTGGGTATGAGCGCCTGTTACCTCTCACAGGGTAACCATTCAAAGGCGCTTAAATTCGCTCTTTACGCCTTGCGCGTTGAAGAAAAAGCAAATGACCCCGAAGGGTTGAGTGCAGTAAATTCACGCATAGGTATGATTTATTTTGAGCAAGGTAATTATACTACTGCCTTCCCTTATTTCCGAAAACAACTGGATTATGCCAGGAAAACCGGTAAACAAAAAAAAATAAGTGCAGCACTATGCAATGTAGGCAACGTTTATACAAAGCAAAAACGGTATACCAGAGCCCTTGAGCTGTACCGGCAGTCGTTGGACATTGATATAAAAATGCAGAATCATACGGGCATGGCCACACAGTACAATAATATAGCCACAGTTTTTGAAGCAATGGCCGACTCGGCAATGGCCAAAGGCAACAGAGCGCTGTATGAAAAACACGTGCTAAGCGCTTCGGGCTATTATGACCACGCCATTGAAGCCGTAAGTAAAACCGCCAATGTGCAAGGCCATATTTTTTATACCACAAACAAAGCCAACTTGCTTATTTATACAGGGCGCTTGCGGGAAGCGAAAGAAAAACTGTTGAAATGCCTTGACCTGGCCACAAAAATACACCAGGTGGTTGAGTTAATGCATGTGCATGATGCGCTTTGCAATTTGTACGGATCAATGGGCGACCATAAAAAACAACTTGCTGAAATGAAATTATATGCTTTGTACAAGGACTCAGTATTCAGTGCCAAAAAAAACGATGAACTGGTGCGTCATCAACTGAATTATGAATTTGAAAAAAAAGAAGCGGCCATCCATGCGCGCAACAGAAAAATAACCGCTCAGGCACAGGAGGCTCAAAAAAAACAAGGACTTATTCTTATTCTTGTGACGGTACTGGCTTTTTCGGCCGTGGTCATTGCCGGTGTAATTTTCAGGTCGCTGAAAACCGTGCGCAAACAAAAAGTCATTATTGAAAAACAAAAATTGCTTGTGGAGACAAAGCAGAATGAAATTATTGACAGCATTAGATATGCTGGTCGAATTCAAAAGGCCCTTTTGCCTTCAATTAATTATATTAAAAACGAAATGAAAAAGTTTAATGAGAGCAAGTAAACTATTCGTGAAAGCGCTCGTTTCACCTCCCCTGAAGGAACTCTTCCCTTTTTATATAAGCCGGGAAAGGAGTCTGCTTCAGGCGAAGAAAAACAAGAAAAATCATATACAGTATCTACTATGCAAATCGCATCCAGGAAGCCCCGCTTCTTTCAGCGTGTACCTACAAATTATTAACCGGAAAATGACCACATGAAATCACTTTGGCAAACCATATCCAACATTGGGCTCAGCGGCCATGAAAACACGCAGGAGCGCAGGCAAGTGCACCTTATTAACCGCATATTGCTGCTGGCATGCATTTTTACACCGGCTTTTATCCCGTTTTTTGTGCTTACCGGTAACTATTTTTCCACCCTTTCGCAATGCATCTACTCCTGTATATTTCCATTTTTTTTCTTACTGAGCCGCATGCGTAAATTTGAACCCGCCCTTTTACTGGCATTCTATACAGCTACAAGCAACATTATGTTCGCATCGGTAGTTAATTATAACATCGGATCCGAGTATTTGTTGCTTCCAATGGGACTCATCCCCTTTATGACGCTGAACAACATACGCCATTCCATGCTGGTGGCCTCAACCACCATGACCGGATTTTTTATTGTTCAGGTGCTTAAGGAGACAGTAGATCCTTACGTGGTTATGAGCGAAAACAACAGGTTGTTTCTTTTCCACAGTGTATTGTGTATGTGTTTTGTGATAAGCATGACCATTATGTATAATTTCAGGGCTGTTTTGAACCACTATGAAATGGCTGTTTTAAAGCAAAAAGCTGATATTGAGCAACAAAAACAGGTTATTGAGGAAAAACAAAAAGAATTGCTTGACAGCATTCATTATGCCAGGCGCATTCAAACAGCCTTGCTTCCTACTGAAAAATATATTGATAAGAACCTTACACCATTAAGCAAAAAAATATAAATTAGCCCTATGGAAACGGCAACAGAAACACGCAATTTTTTCATCCTGTACAAACCCAAGGACATTGTAAGCGGTGATTTTTACTATGCCCTTGCACATAAACCGCAAAACCATCCGCATGAACTTTTTTTCCTGTGTACGGCTGATTGCACGGGCCATGGTGTACCGGGTGCACTCATGAGCATGATGGGTATTAGTTGTTTGAACGAATCCATTATTGAACGTAACTTTTTCCACCCGGGCGAGGTGCTTGACGATGTTCGTAAAAGCATTATCACTTCCCTGAACCCTGAAGGCAGCGAGGAAGAAAGTAAAGATGGTATGGATTGTGCACTTTGCGTGTACGATTTTGACAACATGAACCTTGAAATAGCCCTTGCCAATAATCCTTTATGGTTGGTGCGTGATGGCAAAGTAACCGAATACCAGGCCGACAAAATGCCTGTTGGCAAATACAGCGAGGAAATGAAATCGTTCCGCACCCAGCAAATCAAACTCCAGAAAGGCGATATTATTTATACGTTTACCGATGGATATGCCGACCAGTTTGGCGGGCCAAAAGGAAAAAAATTCAAGTATAAGCAATTGGAAGAACTGCTTCTGAAAAACGCCCATTTACCAATGGAAAAGCAAAAGGAAATTCTTGACCAGTCATTTGAAGCATGGCGCGGTACATTTGAACAGATCGATGACGTATGCGTGATTGGCGTAAAAGTGTAGAATCTATATTTTAAATAAATAAAATTAAAAAGGCGTTTCCGGAAGGAGCGCTTTTTTGTTTAGAAATGTAGCAATTTGAAATTCCTTATTGTGGTCGATATTCATATTCAACATGGGCTAATTGAAATTTCCAATTTTTGAATCTTTAAATAAAAAAAGGGAGCCGTTTAACTCCCCTTTCTCACACTTATCTATATCTCTCGTACTTTATACTTTATTCTTTGCACTCAATTCTTCAACAGCGCCTCAATCTCCTTGGCCTTGTCCAACTGTCCCGTACGGGCGTAAATGTTTTTTAGCATCAGCAAATTGTCTTTGTCCTTGGGGTTAATTTCCCTGGCCTTTTCATTGTATGGCAGGGCTTGTCTGAACATTTCGTCAGCCTTGGCTTTTTCTTTTGCATATTCGGTGTCGTCAGCAATGTCCTTGATCTTGTTCATCAATTCAGCTCCCTCGTTATATTTCATGGCGCCCAGGTTGAACAGTGCGTCAAAATACATAGGGTCAACCTCAATGGCTTTTTTGTAGCTCTCCTCGGCCTTGGTATAGTTTTTCAAATTATCATACACGCTTCCAAGCGCAAAATAAAGGGTTGCATTGCGCGGATCGTTTTTAATGGCTTCGTTAATGGCTTTTTCGGCTGCTGCGTTGTCACCTTTACCTAAATGGTAATTCACCTCTGCAATAATCAATCCCTGGTCTTTAGGGTAAGAGGCACGCCCGGTTTGAATGGCTTTCAACGCTTCAGCTTCTTTTTGAAGTGATATATAGGCATTGGCCAGCCCGCTAAACGCATCGGCCCCGCCATATTTGATATCGGCACATTTCTGCCACATTTTAGCCGCATTTTCGTAATCTTTTAAACGCTCATAAGCCAATGCTGAATAATAATGACCGGCTGAATCAACCTCTCCTATTACATCGCGCATCATAATGGATTCTCCAAAATTTTCAACGGCATCGGCATACCGTTTCTCATTGAATGCCTTTGAACCACAATTGAATGACTTGGCCGACTGCATGCTTGACAGCATTTTAATTTGTCCAGTGAAATCATCCTTCTTGCTGGGATATTTCATGGCGTCTTTTAAAGCAGCCAGTGCTTCCTTTCCGTATTTTTCCATTTCGGCCTCGGCTACTTTTGGGTCAACACCCGCTTTGAATTTTGGCTTACCCGTTGAACATGATTCAGGGTTCATTTGGTCCTTGGCCGCTGCAGGGTCAAGGTATAAGCTGGCCATTCCGCCATAAATTGCCCCTTTGTAATAAAGTGTTTTATGGTCGGTTGGAGCCGCTGCATAGGCTTTATCAATATATTCTTTTGCCTCTTTCAACGACTTTTCAGCTTTATCATAATTATCATCGCCAATGGCCGACATATAGTCTTTAAAAGCCATGATGGCATTGGTGCGGTCATTGCCCTGGCCAAAAACCACGACAGCCGTCAAAAAGAAAGCTAAACTTAATGTTACTCGTTTCATTTCAATGTTTGGGTTAATTGATTAAAATGTTTGTCTTATTCCACAACCGGATTGTCAATTTCTGTGCCATTTTCAGGGTTCTCACCAACCGGTCCGTTATCAGCATTGGCCGTTTCCTCATCTTCCGACTTATTAACTACCGCAACCCCACCTATTTCCTCTCCGTCCTTCAGGTTAATCAGGCGTACACCTTGTGTTGCGCGACCCATGACTCTTAAGGTTGAAGCCGCCAACCGGATTGCTATACCCGACTTGGTAATGATCATTAAATCGTTCTCATCGGTCACCTGCTTAATGGCTATCAAATTACCCGTTTTTTCAGTAATATTAATGGTCTTTACGCCTTTTCCGCCACGGTTGGTCACACGGTACTCTTCAATCTCAGACCGTTTGCCATAACCTTTTTCTGAAACCACCAGCACATTGGCGTTTGGATTGTCAATGCAAATCATTCCTATGACCTCGTTGCCACTGGTATTGACTGAAAGCGCGTTTTCATCGTTCTCATTCTCGTTTTCATTTACGTCAGCTTCGGAATCACCGTTATCAAGGTTAATACCCCGAACACCCGAAGCATTGCGGCCCATTGGACGCACTTTTGACTCGTTGAAACGACACACTTTTCCGAATAAAGTAGCCAGCATTACTTCATTGCTACCGTTTGTAAGTGCAGCTTCAAGCAACTGGTCGCCTTCGCGAATGGTAATGGCATTAATGCCGTTTGCACGCGGTCTTGAATAAGCCTCCAGCGTAGTTTTTTTAATAATACCGTTTTTGGTACAAAGAATAATGTAATTGTTATTCAGGTATGCCTCGTCTTCCAGTTCGGTAACCCTTAAATAAGTCCTTACTTTATCATTGGGCTCAATGTTAATCAGGTTTTGGATGGCACGGCCTTTGGTTGTTTTGGTGCCTTCCGGAATTTCATATACTTTCATCCAGAAACATTTCCCTTTTTCGGTAAACACCAGCAGGTAATTGTGGTTGCTGGCTGTAAATAAATGTTCAACAAAATCCTCGTCCCTGGTTGCGCTTCCTTTTGAACCTACCCCACCGCGGTTTTGGGTACGGTATTCGGCCAACGGTGTGCGTTTGATATAACCCATGTGTGAAATGGTAACCACCACCTCTTCATCGGCAATCATGTCCTCCATGCGCATGTCCTCGGCACTAAACTCAATCATGGTTCTGCGTACATCACCATATTTATCTTTAATCTCAACTAATTCCTCCTTAATAAGTGCCAAACGCATGCCTTCGTCAGCCAACAATGCTTTCAGTTTTTCAATCAACGCCATTACCTCGGCATATTCGGCACGCAGTTTGTCCTGCTCAAGACCTGTTAGCTGGCGCAGGCGCATTTCAACAATGGCGTTGGCCTGAATTTCCGAAAGGGCAAACCGTTCAATTAATCCTTCTTTGGCAGCCTGTGGATTTTGTGCGGCACGAATGATTTGGATGACTTCGTCAATGTTATCGCTGGCAATAATCAACCCTTGTAAAATATGGGCGCGCTCTTCGGCTTTGCGCAGTTCATATTGGGCCCTGCGGGTTACAACATCAAGGCGATGTTTCACAAAAGTTACAATCAGGTCTTTCAGGTTCAACACCTTTGGACGCCCATCCACCAGCGCAATGTTGTTTACCGAGAACGAAGTTTGTAAATCGGTATACTTGAACAGCAAATTGAGCACAACATTGGATATGGCATCGCGCTTTAATTCGTACACAATGCGCATACCCGAGCGGTCGCTCTCATCACGTATATCCGAAATGCCCTCAATTTTTTTCTCTTCAACCAGATCGGCCGTTTTTTTGATCATTTCGGCTTTGTTGACCATGTAAGGAATTTCGGTCACAATAATGGCATCGCGTCCGTCAATTTCCTCAATAACCGCTTTTGCGCGCATCACCACACGGCCGCGACCGGTTTCAAATGCGCTGCGCACACCGTCATACCCGTAAATAATACCGCCTGTTGGAAAATCAGGGGCGGTTATTAACTTCATAAGTTCATCAACCGTGATATTGTTGTTGTCAATATAGGCAATGATACCGTTTACAACTTCGGTAAGGTTATGAGGCGCCATGTTGGTAGCCATACCCACGGCAATGCCGCTTGAGCCGTTTACAAGCAGGTTCGGGATGCGGGTTGGAAGAACAGTTGGCTCCTCCAGCGAATCATCAAAATTAGGCCTGAAATCTACGGTCTCTTTGTCAATATCTGCCAAAAGTTCCTCGGCTATTTTCTTTAAACGTGCCTCGGTGTAACGCATAGCGGCTGGGCTGTCGCCATCAACCGAACCAAAGTTTCCCTGGCCGTCAATTAACGGATAACGAAGGCTCCAGGGCTGGGCCATGCGCACCATGGTATCGTAAACGGAAGCATCGCCATGCGGATGGTATTTACCTAATACCTCGCCTACAATACGGGCCGATTTCTTATGCGGCCTGTTGCTAAGTACGCCCAAATCAAGCATTCCGAACAAAACCCTGCGGTGTACAGGCTTTAGCCCGTCACGCGCATCGGGTAACGCACGCGATACAATAACCGACATTGAATAATCAATGTAGGCCGTTTTCATTTCATCCTCAATGTTAATGTTAATGATCTTTTCTCCGTCTGCCATAGTGTCTAAAAATAATTATAGTATGATATTTGATACAGTGCCCGAAAGTAGTCAAATTGAATGGGGTTTAAAAGCAAATTTTACTTCGTATTTATTAACAAAATATGGTGAAAACCTGCTGCCAAATAACGCGTTCAATAGAGCAATAGTTTTATATTTGAAATTAATTAACTAACTTTATAAAAGGTATAATTTGTATGGATAAGTTTTCGCCACGCGTTAAGGACGTAATTACCTTTAGCAGGGAGGAAGCCTTGCGTTTGGGGCATGATTATATTGGGGTTGAGCATCTTCTTTTGGGTCTTATTCGTGAGGGTGAAGGAAAGGCCATTAAGGCCATGCGCAATCTTGGCCTTGATTTAAAAGAACTAAGGCGTGTGATTGAAAAATCACTCACGCCCGGTAAATCAAAAACCCTTAATTTGGGTACGCTTCCGCTCCTGAAACAATCAGAAAAAGTGTTAAAATACACACTGCTTGAAGCCAAAATTTTCAAAAGTGAAATGATAGGCACTGAACACCTTTTGCTGGCTATTTTGAAGGAGGACGACAATGTGGCTACCCAGGTCCTTAAAAAAATGAATGTAGACTATGAAATCATAAAAACCGAATTTATCAACATGATGCAGGAAGAAAACGAATTGCCACGTAAAACACCGCGTGCTGAACTACCCAATAACCCGGCCGATGACGATGATGATGGCGGGGGTGAGTCATTCTCGGGTAGTGGTGCACGCAAAGCTGACAGTAAATCAAAAACACCCGTTCTCGATAATTTCGGCCGTGACCTAACTAAAATGGCCGAAGAAGGAAAATTGGATCCGATTGTAGGTCGCGACCAGGAAATTGAACGCGTTTGCCAGATTTTAAGCCGCAGAAAGAAAAACAACCCTATTTTGATTGGCGAACCGGGTGTTGGAAAATCAGCCATTGCCGAAGGCCTTGCCCTGCGCATTGTAAAACGCAAAGTTTCACGCTTGTTGTTCAATAAACGCGTTGTATCACTTGACCTTGCCTCGCTGGTGGCAGGTACCAAATACCGTGGCCAGTTTGAAGAACGCATGAAAGCCGTTATGAATGAATTGGAAAAATCACCTGATGTAATTCTTTTCATTGACGAAATACATACGATTATTGGTGCCGGTGGCGCTTCTGGTTCACTGGACGCCTCCAACATGTTTAAACCAGCCCTTGCCCGTGGCGAAATCCAGTGCATTGGCGCAACCACGCTTGACGAATACCGCCAGTACATTGAAAAAGACGGTGCCCTGGAACGCAGGTTCCAGAAAGTGTTGGTTGACCCGACTACCATTGAAGAAACTATTCAAATCCTTACGAACATTAAGGAAAAATACGAAGACCATCATAACGTAACGTTTACCAAAGAAGCGATAGACGCCTGCGTGAAATTAACTGCCCGTTACATTACCGACCGTCATTTGCCCGATAAGGCTATTGACGCCATGGACGAGGTGGGCTCACGCGTACATATTTCAAACATCAATGTTCCAAAGGAAATTCTGGACATTGAAAAGAAAATTGAAGACATAAAAGAAGAAAAAAACAACGTGGTTCGCTCTCAAAAATACGAGGAAGCCGCCCGTCTGCGTGATACTGAACGCCAGTTGCAGGAGCAGTTGGAATCCGCTAAAAAGAAATGGGAAGAAGAATCAAAAACACACCGCATACAGGTAACCGATGATAACGTTGCCGAAGTGGTGGCCCAAATGACCGGTATTCCTGTACAACGCATTGCGCAAAAAGAAAGCGGCCGTTTGATGCAAATGACCGAGTCATTAAAAGGCAAGGTAATTGGCCAGGATGAAGCCGTAATGAAAGTGGTAAAAGCCATACAACGCAACCGTGCCGGATTAAAAGACCCGAACAAACCCATTGGTTCATTTATTTTTCTGGGACCTACGGGTGTAGGTAAAACGCAGCTGGCAAAAGAATTGGCAAAATATTTATTTGACAGCGAAGAAGCGCTTATACGCATTGACATGAGCGAATACATGGAAAAGTTTGCCGTGTCCCGTTTGATTGGCGCCCCTCCAGGTTATGTAGGATATGAAGAAGGCGGACAGCTTACAGAAAAAGTGCGCAGGCGTCCGTATTCCATCGTGTTGCTTGACGAGATTGAAAAAGCGCATCCTGATGTATTCAATTTGTTGTTGCAGGCCCTGGATGATGGCCAGCTTACTGACAGCTTGGGTCGTAAAATCGATTTCCGCAACACCATTATTATCATGACATCCAATATTGGCGCACGCCAATTGGCCGATTTTGGTACCGGTGTTGGTTTTGGAACAAAAGCCAAAGAAGAACAACTCAAAGAAGAGTCAAAAGGTGTAATAGAGTCGGCATTGCGCAAAGCGTTTGCACCCGAATTTTTGAACCGTATTGATG
>DASPJQ010000218.1:0-10665 GCA_035628535.1 Flavobacteriales bacterium
GTTTGGTTTTTTTGGTGCATTCAATTTCTACGGTCTGTTTAAAACTTTCCGAACCTTTTACATTTTCGGCCGCTACCTGAATTTTATTAAGGCCCGAGGCCAGTTTTAATTCTATGGTTTTATCCAGGTGTTTACCGCTGGCCGCAATGCCTTTTTTACCGTAAACCGGCACATCGTTTATCCAAACCGATATTTTTGAAAGATCGTACCGCTGATCATCGGCCGTAAGGTTTAATACAATGCTTGTATTATCGGTATTAAGCGGTATGTCGGCAAGGTTGTTTATGGTTAATACAGGCACATGCATGCTGTTGTCAAGGTCAGTTTCCTTTAAGCCCAGTTTTGCAAGGCGTTTTTCATACGCATTTTTGTACAGGGTTATTAAGGCAGCGTCTTCTGAATTCATGGCCTGCAATACAATGTCAGGACGATTGAATTTGGCGTCAAACTGTTCGAATGGGTAAGCGTCTTTTCCAACGCGGAATGTTACAAGGTCCTGTCCTTCCTTTGTGATTTTGTAGTAGTTTTCGGGCGTTTTAAAAATGGCGTTGTCTTCTTCTTCAACCATGATAAAACGCTGTTTTCCTGTTGCCGGATCGTAAATGCGTAATTCACCGTTGCGTAAACTTACACCAGCGTACCCGTATTTGTTCACCTGTATATCCGTAATAAGTTTTGCGTTGATGGCATCGCTGGCAACTGTTTTATTGCCCTGCACCTCAAGGAAACTTACATTGTGGTCGTCAATGGACACAACATAGTCAAGCGGAATGTGTGTCATAACCGGGAAGCCTTTTACTTTTGCTTTTTCAATGCTTAACACATCGCCCAACGCCACTTCCTTACCGCTGCCGGCACCGTTGTAAATGCTGAAATCATAGGTAAAAACACCGCCAGCGGTATTGATAAAAAATTTATTTCCATCCTTGTTGAAACCAACAAAAGGTTTGGTGGTCATGGCCACTTTCATCCTGAAATCGGTTAGTTTGTACCAACCCGATGTTTCCCATACACAAATGCGCCCGGTATTGAATACAACAACCAGTTTTGATCCGTCAGCGGTAAGCGCCATGGCGTTTGCCGTTTGAAACGAACCGCCCATGCGCAGGTCTTCGTCTTCGGCAACTTCAAGGGTTGTGGCCTGGCGGTTGCCCTCAATAGGAATAATTGATACCGGTTTCGGGCCATTTCCACCAACCACAATAAACTTTTCGTTGGGATCGATTAGCAAATCATAAAATTCTTTTTGGCCGGTTTTAATGTAATCAATGTGTTCGGGGGTACCGTCTTCCCTGAATTTGTATAAACGTATTTCATCGCCCTTGAGCGCAGTAAGCATGTATTTGCTGTTTTGGCTTACAATGATTTTATTTTCCTGGAACCCCAAACGTGAAAAGGCGGCTTTACCAAGCGCTTTTGTTTCGGTAATGGCATTGTTTTTTGTTTCATTCACTTTGTCCCTGGCCTTGTCTTTTACATCGTTCAAACCACCGTTTTTCAAATCCTTTAAACGGTCAAGTTTGGTACCCTTGGCTTTTTCGGTTGTGTTGTCTTTTGCTTCGGCTACGTTGTCATTTACCCGGTCCTTCATTTCAAGGTTGCGTTCATGCAGGGTCGTTTTCACAATCCGTTCTGAATTGTTCAGGTTCCAGATGTTTAATTCCTGTTCCCGCAAAATGTAAAGTTGGTTTTGCCCGGGGCTGAAAGCAAACCCGTCAATGGGTTTCACATCACCCTTCATGGTTTTAATCACTTTTTGGTTTTTAATGTCCCAAACCTGGATTATATTATTATGACCGTATTTACGTCCGAACAAAAGTTTTTTATAACCCGAGCTGGCCAGTGCCGAACCGTCTCTGCTGAATGAAATGGAACGGATTGCTTCGGCATTATCGGTGTTTTTTAAGGTTGACAGGCGCGTACCGCTAGCATAACTCCACACCTGTATTTGTTTGTCCTTATCGGTAAACGCAACCGTTTTCTGTTTTTCATTGATGTCGCACAAATCGGGCGAAATACCCGTTGCGGTTGTTTTAATCAATTTACCATCGCTGAAATTATATGTGTTTACATTGCCGTTATCCAATACGGCCACAACAACGCTGGCATCGGCACCAACAAATTTAACCCCTCCCTCTGTTTTTATTTTTTTCAGTTCTTTTTTTGCGGCCAAATCCATTACTACAATTTCTTTGCCCGGTGACCCGTATATCAATTTATCGCTGGTCACATAAAAATTGGTCAATCCTTTTGTTTTGGTAAAGAGCGCTTGTTGCGCGGGTGTTACCGGGTTTATTTCCCAGATTTCATTTTTAGCGGTGTGTATGTAAAGCCAGTTCCCGTTTTGGGAAAAAGCGGCCTTTTCAACATCGCCTTTTACAAGTATGCTGTCTTTAAGTGACCAGGAGTTAAGGTCCCAAATGTAATTTTTGTTTTTGGTATCGCATGAAAAAAGCAAATCACCACTGGGGTGAAAGACCACCTGGTTAATGGTGTGCTCATGCCCGCTTAATGTACCAATGAGTTTGGACGATTGTACGTCCCAGATTTTAATGGTAAAATCTTTTTCATTGGCTGAGGCAATGTAACGGCCGTTGGGGCTGTAAATAATTTTTGTAATAATACCCATGTTTTTTTCCTGGGTCACCAGCTCGGGTTTTTGCTGTGAAAAAACCGTATACGGGAATAACATTCCACATGCAACAACTAATTTTAATTTCATATATAACATTTCAGACTTAAGTATCAATTGGTGACACTCCGTACACATTAAAGGCAAAAGGTTGTGACCCAAAGGGGAATTGGCCTTTGGCCGAAACAGGTACATGGGAACTATTTAACCGCGGCTGCTGTTTTGATTACACCAAGCGCCTTGCCTACTTTTTCAAACGCGGCAATGGCTTTGTCAAGATGTTCTTTTTCATGGGCAGCGCTCAGCTGTACGCGAATGCGCGCCTGGCCCCTGGGCACAACCGGGTAAAAGAACCCAATTACGTAAATGCCTTCCTTAAGCAGCGCATCGGCAAATTCCTGGCTGAGTTTGGCATCGTAAAGCATTACAGGTACAATGGCCGAATCGCCATTCTTGAATTCAAGGCCAATTTTGCGCAGGCCCTCTTTAAAATAATTCACGTTCCACTCAAGTTTGTCACGCAGTTCGGTTGTTTTGCTCAACATGTCAAATACGGCAATGGAAGCGCCTACAATATGCGGGGCAAGCGAGTTGCTGAATAAATACGGACGTGAACGTTGGCGCAGCATTTCAATGATTTCTTTTTTACCCGCGGTAAATCCACCCATGGCTCCGCCCAATGCTTTTCCAAGTGTGCCGGTTACAATATCAACACGGCCCATTACACCTTTAGCTTCCAATGTGCCACGGCCTGTTTTTCCAATGAATCCCGTGGCATGGCTTTCATCAACCATTACAAGCGCATTGTATTTTTCGGCCAGGTCACATATTTTATCAAGCGGGGCCACAAAACCGTCCATACTGAAAACGCCATCGGTTACAATTATGCGGAAACGTTGGGCCTGCGCTTTTTTCAGTTGTTCTTCCAGGTCGGCCATGTCACAGTTTTTGTAGCGGTAACGTTGGGCTTTGCACAAACGAACCCCGTCAATAATAGAGGCGTGGTTCAGTTCATCGGAAATAATGGCGTCTTCTTCGCCAAACAACGGTTCAAACACGCCACCGTTGGCATCAAAGCAAGCGGCATACAAAATGGAATCTTCCATTCCCAGGAAACCGGCAATTTTTTTCTCCAGTGTTTTATGAATGTCCTGTGTTCCGCAAATGAAACGTACCGATGACATGCCGTAACCATGCTCGTCAAGGGTTTTATGCGCGGCTTCAATTAATTTTGGGTGTGATGATAAACCCAGGTAATTGTTGGCGCAAAAAATAATTACTTCTTTTCCTTCACTTGTTTTTACAACAGCGCCCTGTTCGGTGGTAATAATGCGTTCGCGTTTGAACAAGCCGTTGTCCTGAATGGAATCAAGTTCTTTTTGAATATATTTTTGAAAATCTGTGTTCATGTAATTTAACCATTTTAAGACTCAAAATTAAACTAAATTTTAAATGATAAGCAACGGTGCTGATAAGTAATATGCATGACAATAGCTTGATTATTAATAGCATATGTCTTAAAAAAGATTTATCCTTATTTCCCCCTTGGATTTACTTGAATTGCTTTGGGTTCCCGGCTTGAATACCGGAAGCTTAAAGCTAATTGTAAAGGCCCGAAAATAAGGCCAGGTGGAATATTCCTGAGATTTTGACGGGGGAGTTGTATCAGAAAAGATGGGAATAAAACCCATTATGAAAAAAAAGCAAAATAATTTTTCCCAATAACTAATGACTGCAATTGCAATGTGGCGAAAAATAAATGGTAGTGTTTGGCAATAATTTCTGCATGGTTTCCTGCTCGGTTTTGGTAAGCTCAATCACGCGCATGTCAACCTCTTTTAATTTTTTGCAGAAACGAATTGATTCGGGAAAAGCGCCCAGGTCGTTGCTCCACAAATCAAGGTACTCAAGCTCCTGCAACAGGTTCATTTTCGATGGAAGTTCGCTAATGATGTTGTTGTTGGCAATTAATTTACGCAGCTTAACGCATTTGGTTATTTCATGGGGCAATGATTCCAGTTTATTGCGCGAAAAATCCACAATTTCAAGTTTGGTAAGCGTACCGATTTCTGCCGGAATTGCTGAGAGCCGGTTTTTTGACATATACAATTCGCGCAAATTGGTAAACTTAAAAATTTCAACAGGAAATTCTTTCAGATGTTGCTTTGAAAGGTCCAGTATCTCCACTTCATCAGGGTTGCGCAAAGCCATATCCAGGTTACGGTATATTTTTGACCCGGTTGAATCCTGTCCTTTGGTAAGCGTTGGCACCAAAAAAACAAAAAGGAGAAAAAATAATTTATTCATTCTTTTGCTATATTTTTTCTAAAATACTGCGGGCAGCAACAATGTCTTTATCAACTTGCGCCTTTAACTGGTCTAGGCCTTCAAACTTTTGTTCGTCACGCAGCTTGCGTATAACCCTTACTTCAATTTCCTTGCCGTAAATGTCCTGGTCAAAATTAAAAATATGGACCTCAATACGTAATTCCCGGCTGTTGTCAACGGTTGGCCTGTACCCAATATTCATAACACCTTGATGGGCGTAAAAGTTACAGGTAACCCGTACGGCATAAACGCCCGTTTGGGGAATAATTTTTAATTTGTTGGCAATATGCAGGTTAGCTGTCGGAAAACCAAGGGTTCTGCCCAGCTTTTGTCCAGGCTTAACGGTTCCGGTAAACCCGAATTCGTATCCTAAAAATGCATTGGCCGTTTCCATATCACCTGCCATAATAGCATTCCGTATTTTGGTTGAACTGATGGTTACTTCATCAATTTCCTGGGCCGGTATTTCTTCAACATTAAAATCAAATGTCTGGGCCATTTCTTTCAGGCTTTCAATGGAACCCTCGCGGTTACGGCCAAAATGGTGATCGTAACCTATAATTAATTCGCGTACACCCACTTGGTTTACAAGTATATCACGAATAAACTCCAGGGCAGTGAGCCGTGAAAACTCCTTTGTAAAAGGAATTATAACTAAAACATCAATACCATTGCGTTCAAGCAGTTTTATTTTTTCGTCCTGGGTTGTAAGCAATTTAAGGTTATCGTCATGTGGGAAAAGTACCTGCCGTGGATGCGGGTTGAACGTAATGACCACGCTTTGACCGTTAATGGCCAATGCCTTTTTTTTTACACGGTCAAGTATTTTTGCATGCCCAAGGTGAACTCCGTCAAACGTACCAATGGTCACAACAGGATCAGCCAGTTTTTCAGAAAGGGGTAATGAGTCAAAAACTTTCACATGGTAAAGTTAGCCCAATTGTAACTCAAAAAGTGGGCTTTTATTCTTTATTGGCATTCGCACTAAATTATACGGCATAAAAACACCGGAAAAAAATGAACAAAAACATGTCATGACGATTTATTTTACTGAAAACCATTAATTTGTATTGCTTAAAACGTTTGACTCATTTGCTAACCTAAATTTTAGAATGGCCTTGTATGGTACCCAAAAAGAAATACCTTTGTGCCGAAAATTTTTAAACACAAATTATGTCACAGGTTATAGGTAAAGTTTCACAGGTTATTGGTCCTGTTGTGGACGTTAGTTTTGAGCATGGTACTAAACTTCCAAACATTCTTGATTCAATTGAGGTTACTAAAAAAGACGGAACCGTGGTGGTATTGGAAGTGCAGCAACATGTTGGTGAAGACACGGTACGCACCATTTCAATGGATTCAACCGATGGTTTTCAACGCGGCATGAAAGCCGTAGCAACCGGTGCCCCTATTAAAATGCCTGTAGGCGATAGTATAAAAGGCCGTTTGTTCAATGTTGTGGGCGATGCCATTGACGGTATCCGGCAAATTGATAAAAAAGGAGGATATCCCATTCACCGTCCCTCGCCAAAATTTGAAGACCTTTCCACTTCAACCGAAGTTTTATATACTGGCATCAAGGTAATTGACCTGATTGAACCGTATGCAAAAGGTGGAAAAATCGGGTTGTTTGGTGGTGCCGGAGTAGGAAAAACGGTATTGATCCAGGAGCTTATCAATAATATTGCAAAAGGTTACGAAGGCTACTCGGTATTTGCAGGAGTGGGTGAACGTACACGCGAAGGAAATGACTTGCTGCGCGAGATGATTGAAGCGGGCATTGTGAAATATGGTGATACGTTTATGAAATCATTGCATGAAGGCGGTTGGGATTTGTCAAACATTGATTTTACGCAAATGAAAGAATCAAAGGCTTCGTTTGTGTTCGGGCAAATGAATGAACCCCCGGGAGCCCGTGCACGCGTGGCCTTATCAGGATTGACCCTTGCAGAATATTTCCGTGATGGTGATGAAAAATCAGGCGGTCGCGATATCCTGTTCTTTATTGATAATATTTTCCGCTTTACACAGGCGGGTTCTGAAGTATCGGCCCTTCTTGGCCGTATGCCATCAGCCGTAGGTTACCAGCCAACACTGGCCACTGAAATGGGTGGTATGCAGGAGCGCATTACTTCAACCAAACGCGGTTCAATTACCTCGGTACAGGCGGTGTATGTACCAGCCGATGACTTGACCGATCCCGCACCGGCCACAACATTTGCTCACCTTGATGCTACAACGGTGTTGAGCCGTAAAATTGCCGAGTTGGGTATTTATCCTGCAGTGGACCCATTGGATTCAACATCGCGTATTTTGACCCAGGAAATTGTTGGTGAAGCCCATTACAAATGTGCCCAGGCTGTAAAGGAAATTTTACAACGTTACAAAGAGTTGCAGGATATTATTGCCATTCTTGGTATGGATGAGTTGAGCGAGGATGATAAAAAAGTTGTATCGCGTGCACGCAGGATCCAGCGTTTCCTCTCGCAACCTTTCCACGTGGCCGAACAGTTTACCGGTTTAAAAGGTGTACTTGTGCCAATTGACGAAACCATTAAAGGATTTAACATGATTTTAAGTGGCGAAGTTGACCAGTATCCTGAAGCAGCTTTCAACCTTGTTGGAACAATTGACGATGCTATTGAAAAAGGAAAGAAAATGTTGGAACAAGCTACAGCGTAAAAATGGAATTAGAAATCATAACACCCGAAAAAAACCTGTTCCACGGAAAAGTAAAATCGGTTTACGTACCCGGAACAAACGGTGCTTTGGGAATTTTGGACAAACACGCCCCTATGATTACTACCCTGAAAGCCGGGGATGTGCGCATTGACGGGGAAGGCGGGAAACAAGCTTTTACCATAAAAGGCGGAGTAGTGGAAGTGCTCAATAACAAAGTGATTATACTGGCTGAATGACCGCATGCAATAAGGCAAGTACAAAGGCCATATTTATTTTCGAAAAACCTTTCTTTTACGGAAAGGTTTTTTATTTTTGTATGACTGTAATCGCTTCATTTTTAATTAAAAATCACCCAAAGGCTGATCCCTTTGGATGACTAAAATAGAAAAAGACACATCATGAAAATTACATTTTGCTCAGCCATTCTTTTAGCTGCATCAATGGCAATTTTTGCATCCTGTGGCGAAGGCCAGGGAGCCGAAGAAACCAAAACCGATTCAACAACAATCGCTCAAAATACCGATACGGGTTCAACACAGCAGGACACCATTAAAATTCACGGCAGCATTGAATTTACTGCGGCTGATGGGTTGGTCATTACGGCCGACAGTTATGAAATTTTACCCGGAGAAAAATATATTTTGCTGTGTCACCAGGCCGGGTACAGCCGTGGCGAATACGTTGAAACGGCAAAAAAACTCAACGAAATGGGATACAACTGCCTGGCCATTGACCAACGCAGTGGCGAGGCGTGCAACGGTGTTGTAAACGAAACAGCCAGGCGTGCAAAAGAACAAAAAAAGAAAACCGGTTACCTTGATGCCGGGCAGGACATTGTTGCTGCAATTGATTATATCTATAATCATTCACAACATCCGGTTGTCGTTGTGGGCTCATCGTATTCAGCAGCACTGGCGCTTAAAATTGCTAAAAACAACAACAAGGTTAGCGCTGTGGCTGTGTTCAGCCCGGGTGAATATTTAAAGGGTATAAACCTTCAAAAAGAAATTTCAGGCCTGAATATACCGGTATTTGCAACCTCATCAAAAGAAGAAGCCAATGACGTTGCAACCTTGTTAAGTGGTATTGCTGACGATAAGAAAACGCTTTTTGCTCCTTCAGGGGCAGGTGACCATGGTAGCCAGGTATTGTGGGAATCGGCACCTGACCACAACGAATACTGGACCGCTTTCAGCGATTTTCTGGATAAAGTATCAACCCCGCAATAAAACTTCCCAATGAATAAAACAACACTGACCGCCTTTGTATTTACCGTGTTGCTTCTTGCCTCCTGCGGTGAAAAACGCGGGGAAACAAAGGAGGAAGAAAAAAAAACCGATACAGCATCCACAGCTGAAACGACACCCGCTGAAATTGTTTCCAGCGAACCGTTTGAATATGTGTCAGAGGCGGGCAGGTATAAGATTAATTTCAAGTCAAGGCCTGATGACGAAGAAACCAAACCGGTTCAAACCGCAGCAGGCAACGTTAACATGTACATAACCATGCTGGAACAAGGCACTATGGTTTATATGACTGCCTATGCCGATTTTCCTGCCGAAAAAATGCCCAAAACAAAAACACGTGAATTGCTGCAAGGATCTAAAAACGGGATCGTGCAAAAATTTGGTGCGCAAATCACGGATGAAAAGTGGGCCGATTTTCAGGGAAATCCTGCTGTTGACTTTACCGCTACCGGGCCTCAGTTTTCAACGGCCTATAAGTTGGTTTTGGCTGGTAACAGGTTGTACCAGATCGGGATTTTAAAAACAGGGGGGGCTGTAAACCAACACGAAACAGATAGTTTTATTGGCTCATTTGAAATTATAAATAATAAACCTGCCGAATAATACCGCAAATTATGAAAAGAATATCCCTGTTTAGTTGTGTTATCCTGTGTTTGGGCCTGCTGGGCATGGGTCTTTTGCAAAAGCCTTATAAATCGGTTGCAGGTAAATTTTCGGTATTATTTCCAAAACCTCCAACTGAAGGCAGCCAGGACGTGCCTACCGATGTTGGAAATATTAAAATGTATTCGTTTATGGCCGAGGTGAGTGATGCCAAGGTATTTATGGTAGCTTACAGCGATTATGATGAAAAACTCATGGAAGCGGCTGAGCCCTACACTGTTTTAAGGGGTTCGAGAGACGGGGTTGTGACCCAGTTCCAGGCCGAAATTGATTCGGAAAAGGAAAGTAAATTTGAGGGTTACCCGTGCATTGATTTTGTGGCTTCTGGCGACACGTATTTTACCAGCTATAAACTCATTTTGGTAAAAAACCGCCTTTACCAGATTGGCATCCTTAAAATTGGCAGTGCCGTATCAAAGGCCGACCAGGCGTTTATCAGTTCGTTTAAGCTTACAAAGTAATAATTTAAAATGCTGAACTTATGCCTGTTACAAAACTACCCGCAAGAGGCATGAATAAAATGGCAGAAAGCCGGTAACACATAAAAAAAATAGTATCTTTGCGCCCCGCTATTAAGTAAAAAGAATTAAAACAAGATAGTTATGTTAAGAACGTTCCAACCTTCGTTACGCAAGAGAAAAAACAAGCACGGTTTTCGCGAACGCATGGAAACCAAGAATGGTAGACGCGTATTGGCTTCCCGCAGAAAAAAAGGTCGTAAGAAACTTACTGTTTCAGACGAAAAACGCCATAAAAGATAGTTTTTTTTATTAACATTTAGATTATTTAAGGGTTGCACTTTGCAGCCCTTTTTTATTTTTGTACAGCAACCAAAAAGCAAGTAAACCATAAGTATTAAGAGTAATTTTATGTCAAGGAACAACTATAAGATCATTGGGGCCAGGCCGACAAAAGAAAAAATTGAGACGTTTGAATCAGTAAAAGCGGAACTGGAAGAGGTAAGAAACGAAAACGAAATTTTACGCAGGAAATTAGAGAGCCTCCAGGAAAAATACGAGTACATGGAGCGCCAAAAAGAAGAGCAGGCCAAACGCGCCAAAACGTATTGGGAGCAGAAAGAAAACCTTCACGATGAAAACCGCGACCTGAAAG
>DASPJQ010000219.1:0-5277 GCA_035628535.1 Flavobacteriales bacterium
TCAAAGTTTGCCGCTATGGCCCCGGCCGTCATGGATTGCGAGGCAACCAATGCCAAAATAGCCCGCCTGGTTGGATCGGCAATTGCCTGAAAAACGTCTCTTCGCAGGTTCATTATGTAGTTATTTGGCTACAAATATATATGTAGTCATTTAACTACGCAAATTTTTTTTGAAAATTTTTTTCCAATGGGTTAGTAAGCAACGTGTCTTCAAGCTGGTAAGTTGAACAGGGGTAAACTAAAAAGGATACCCTGTTTTTAAGGTATCCTTTTGGTGGGCCCACTTGGAATCGAACCAAGCACCCCCTGATTATGAGTCAGATGCTCTAACCGAATGAGCTATAGGCCCTTGGCTTGCAGCCAGCATTTAAGGGCACGAAAATAGCTTTTTTTTATGAATCACATGAAACAAACGTGTTTGGAAATGACTTAATTTTTTAAAAAAATAAAACCATATGAACCTGATTGATTTTATTATTGGGGCAACACTCATAAACGCCATGCCGCACTTTATTCTGGGTATCTGGAAAGGTCGAATGCTGAATTTATTTGGCTTCGGTCATACCGGAAACATTCTTTACGGGATTCTAAATTTTATCATTTCAATAAGCCTGTTTTTATACACTTACGGGTTTGACGGAATTAAAACGAACGGAATGTATGCAGGGGCCGTATGTGTTATGATTGCTTTTTTTGCGGTTGGACCGGTATGGTACCGTGTATTTCATAAAAATTATTACGAAAAAAATAAGCTGTGATTGCTACCGCAACAATGTCACATGTCCGCGCGCTTCACGGTTTATTTCAGGTTCAAGCTGTGAAGCATATTTGATTTTCCATACATACGTATCTTCCTTACACTTGATACCTTTGTGTGTTCCATCCCAAAATCCTTCGGTATCATCGGTATAAAAAATCAACTCGCCCCATCGGTTGAAAATATACAGTTCGTAATGTTCCAGGTTGCGCACTATGGGTTTAAACACTTCATTTGTTCCATCATTATCAACAGTAAATGCATTGGGAACGTATATGGTGGGGGTAACCATGACCACCAGCGAATCAATAAAATGACAACCGTATTCATCGGTAACATGCAAATAATAGGTAGTTGTTGATTCCGGAGTGGCTTCAGGATTCAAACAATCGGTACAACTTAAACCGTATGGAGGCGTCCAGTAATAAGTGCTATTGGGAGGAATGCTTGGATTCAAAACAGGACCATCGCCAAAATCATACACAAAATCATTTCCGGCACTAATGGTTGGAACGGGGAAAACAAAAACCGGCACTGATGCACTGTCGGTACATCCATTGGTGTCAGTTACCACAACGGTATAGTCACCCGAAGCGGGCGGAGTAAGCACAGGGTTTGGTGATGTGGGATCATCATACAAATGCGGAGGTATCCATGCATACGTAACGCCACCTGATGCATACAACGGCAATGATAAACCAATGCACACAGTATCGGTTCCACCGGCAACAGCTACTGCAGGCGGTGGTAAAAATATGGTTGTTTGTGCCGTGTCATTAAAACCACAATTGCTCGTATCAACTGCAATAAGCGTTATGGTATACGTTCCCGGTGTATTGAATACATGCACCAGATCAGTTGCACTGATGGTAACGCCATCAAGCATCCAGATAAATGTTGATGAATTCGTACTGGTATTGGTCAAGGCAACCGAAGCAGGAATTACGCAAGGCGTAAAATTGGTATTGAATCCTGCAACAGGAGGTTGAATAACGGTAACCGGAAAACTGGCGGTATCTTTGCACCCGTTCGTGTCGGCAACGTATACTTCGTAGGTTGTGTTTGATGTTGGCGTAGCTATAGGGTTTGCTGAATTTGGAAAATCAACCGAACCGGAAGGGTTCCATTGGAAAGTACTACCACCCCCGCTAACCTGCAACTGCGTGGACTCGCCCAGGCAAATATCGTTGTCACCGGTAACGCTGATAACAAGCGGTGCTGGAATAAACACCGGAACCTGCATGGTATCGTTAAAACCGCATGCATTCGTATCAATGGTAATTAAAGTTATAATATAGTTTCCGGGCGTGTTATACACGTGCGGAGGATTTTGCAGTGTAGAAGTTGTACCATCGCCAAAATCCCAGAAGTATTGCAATGTGCCCGTACTTGTATTATTAAATGTAAATGTTGCCGGTATATTGCATGTATCAAATGTCATGGAGAATTGCGCCTGTGTAGGTTCATGTACGTAAAGGGTTATTTCAGTCGTATCAACACAGCCTTGGGGGTCGGTGCCAATGGCGTAATAGGTATGCGACCCCCCCGAGGTAGGCGTGATGTCAACCAGGCTCCCCGAAGGATTGCTTACATCGGCCGGAGGGGTCCATGTGTACGAAACACCTGGTAATGTAATATCCACATTTGCCGATGAACCCAAACAAACGGTATCATCCGGTATGCCGGCAAGCACAAACGGATTGGGAACAGTAACGGTTGTGTAAACAGTATCATTTTTACCGCAGGTTGAGGTGTCAATAGCAACCAACATCACAGTGTACGTGCCAGGCGCGGTATAACCGTGTGAGGGATTATAGGTAGTGTCATTTGTGCCATCGCCAAAATCCCAATAAAAAACATTGGTGAGTGTACTCAGGTTGGTAAAATTAAACGAGAACGGTATGGTGCAAACAGGCGAAGCGGCTGCAATGGTGGTATTGGCCACAACAGTTTCCATGTTGAATTTAAAAACGGCAAGGTTGCAGTTAACTGAATTGTTGGTGCTGGACCACGCACCCGGTGTGGTTGGAAAATCATCATGCCCACCACAACCTGCACATACGGCCTGGTAAACAAAACCGTCTTTATCAAAACGGGCAGTTCCGCCATCCACATGTTCAGAACTTACGGGTCCGCCAAAAAACGTTCCGTATTCAAGCGCACCCATGTCCTGCGAATAAATGGCAAGATAAAAATCGCTGCCATCAGTGGTGGTTTGAAAACTTCCCGGTGTAATGGGTAACCCGGTTGTGGTGCTGGCCGTGGCTAAACTGAATGAACTGTTAACCGTACCGCCCCAGCCGCAAATAAAAATCTTATAACAATCATTTACCAGGAAAGCGGTTGGTGAAATATCAATTACACCTGCGTTTCTTCCAATGCGCGTTGACCAGAAAGAGGTAGCCAGGTTGTTGTCAAATTTATGAATGAATTGCCCGCTGTTGCCATTGTTGTATTTTCCAACCGTTATTGGATATGCTCCACCGGTTTGCCCGCAAACATAAACGTTATTGGAGAGATCGGTTTGGATCAAATAACATTGGTCGTATAGATTGGTTCCGATAAAAGTTGATGCAAGCGTAGCCCCTGCAGGGCTGAGTTTGGTAATAAACCCGTCAACACCGCCATTTTGTCCAGTATCGAATGCGCCCGGGGTTGTTGGAAAAGCCGAACTGTTTGTTCCACCTGTAAAAAATAAATTGCCGGCCAGGTCGGGCTGTATACCGTAGCCTGCATCATCATTGGCTCCACCGTAATAATGCGACCAAATTATGCCCGTTAACGTTGAATTAAGTTTTGCTACAATGGCATCGCTCAAACCACCTGCGTAAGTAGCACCCCCGGTAGTTGGAAAGTCGGCTGAACCAGTTACCGTACAAACAATAGGATTGCCGGTATTGTCAAGAATGATTTCGCCACGTATGAAATCACCGTAATTGTATTTTAACGCAACCGAATTATTTACGCCATCGCTCCCGGTGCCTCCTAGATAAGTACTTCCCAACATAGCAGTTCCACCAACATTGAATTTTGTAATCACGATATCAGTTCCTGCCGGATAATCCAATCCCTGGTTTGCCGCGCTTACCGGAGGGCCACCGTTAAACGTCATGTCAAAGGCCCCGCCCGTAACAGGGTAATTACTTGAACCGGTTGTACCGAATACAAAAAGCTCATCGTTGTTGTTGACAACAAGGCTATGCGGTACTTCTGTACCGTTTGAGCCACCCAGGTAGGTTGAATATTGCAGTGATGTTCCACTTGAGTCGAATTTAGTGATTCCCATATCGCGGAATGTAGCACCGCCACTGAAAGCTGTCATGAATGCGCCAACCGTAGTTGGATAAATACCGCTTGCATACACAAGGGCGCCCCCGTATAGATTTTTATGTTTATCGTACGTTGCGGTACAACCAAAATTATCGGCCGTAGAGCCAATGAATGTTGAAAAATATAAAACGGGATCTATTACAAGGTCAACGGAAGGATTGTAAAAACCAACCTTGAAAGAAACCACGTTGTTTTTTAAAATATACTCACACTGAACGGGTACGTGTTTGCCGTCAATGACCTGGTAAGCGTAGGGAACATTTTCGGTTATCTCGGCCAGCGAAGTTTTAATCAGAAGTTTTCCATGAGCCAGTTTTATGTCATCAACACCCACATATTCCAGTTGAATGACAGAAGGGTCATAACCACGGTGCACAATGTAATCCGATTTCAATTCGCCTTTCGATTCGCCAATAACATAGTCAATGCCGTTGTAAAGATTTTTATAGGTTACTTTTTTGTAATTGTAAATACCGCTTTTCCATTTTGAAGGATCATTCCCGATAAAGTAATTGAAGTAAAAAGGCGTTGGATTTTCTTCAATAAATACCGGCTGCGCATTTGCATTCTTAAAAATGGTTTTAAAGGCGTGCGCCTTTATTTCAGTAGCAGATGAAGCAGTGTGCAGGTGATCGTGTGGATGTTTATGCGGCCTGTCAAGGAAATAATACGTATGGCAATTGTTCTCAAGATAAAAATACCCGCCACCCAATTCCAACTGGTACTGTATGCGCGCATCCCATTGGCCGCGGTTGGGTGTAAAAAAAATACGATCGTTTGCACGCGCAAAAATTCCGCTTAAAAGCAGGACAAGAACGGGCCAATATGTGAGATACCTGGCGATGATGTACAAATATACCTTAACTATCAATAAATCAGACTGGTTTTAAGGGCAAAAGTTGCTTTTTTAACGGCATAATTGTATGAACGGAATATTTTCCAATTCCTGTTAACATTAGGGCCTGATAAGCAGCATTTGATTAAATTTGCGCCTCTATATCCCCCCTTTAATGAGCGACCAGATTAAGCACGAATGCGGAATTGCCCTTCTAAGGCTCTTAAAACCACTCGATTTCTATTATAAAAAATATAACACTCCTTTTTATGGCCTCAATAAACTGTACCTGCTTATGCAAAAACAGCATAACAGGGGACAAGACGGAGCGGGCCTGGCCAATATAAAATTTGATG
>DASPJQ010000220.1:0-1879 GCA_035628535.1 Flavobacteriales bacterium
TTTTGGTTTAAAAAAGTAAATAACGGTGCGAAATATAAAAATTAAATATTAAACGGTTGAATTTTATATTCGATTCTTTCATTTTATTCGTAACGGTATTATTTTTCAGTCCATTAGACCGATTTAACAAATCCTTTTTGACGTTGCGTTTACCGTTGCCTAAATAATTTTAACGTAAAATTTTTATTTATCACCGTTGCCTCAATGGGAGGTGTTTGTATGAATAAAATATTTCTATATTTACGGCACGTTGTAGACTAAACAGTTACTAAATTATTAAATTATTACCATGTTAAAACGCTTTACGCTAGTATTTACGGCCGTTTTGGGTATTGCCGGTACATTATTTTCGCAAGGCCTTGGAACTATCCAGGGAAAGATTAAAGACAAGGGTAACGGGGAATTGTTACCGTTTACAAGCATTATTTTTGAACAGGGTGGAATTGTTAAGTACAAAACCGAATCCGATTTCGATGGTAACTACAAAGTTGCTTCTGTAACTCCGGGGCTCTACAACGTAAAGGCTTCCAATGCCGGTTACAAAACCAAACAAATCAACGATTTTCTGGTAAAATCAAACATCATTAACTTCCTTGACATTGACCTGGACGTTTCAGATGGAAATGTACTGGAGACGGTAGAAATTGTAACGTATACTGTTCCATTGATTGACAAAGACGGTGGTCCTTCAGGCGGTACTGTAACCCGTGACCAGATTGCCAAAATGCCCGGTCGTTCGGCCCAGGCCATTGCCAATACAATTGGTGGGGTTGCATCCAAAGACGGAAGCGGTGACATTACCATTCGCGGTGCACGTTCTGACGCAAATTATTATTTCATTGACGGTGTAAAGGTTCGCGGTAGCACCAACCTTCCGAAATCAGCTGTTGAGGAAATCAGTGTTATTACCGGAGGTATGCCAGCCAATTATGGCGATGCAACGGGCGGTATCATTTCAATTACAACACGCGGGCCATCCAGCAAATTTTTTGGTGGTATAGAGTATGTAACATCAGGGTACAAGTTTGGAGAGAAAACCTACGGCCTGGACCACTACGGTTATAACCTGGTTGAAGGATCGGTTTCAGGTCCTTTATTAATGAAAAAGGACTCAACCGGTAAAAAAGTAAAGCCTTTAATCGGATTTTTCGTTTCAGGTAACTATTCCAACATTGTTGACAATCGTCCGTTTGTTACCGATCAATATATATTGACTGACAGCACGCGTGCTGACCTCCTGGAAAATCCATTAAGGAGGAATCCCATTACAGGAACCGTTCTTTACAACACTGACTTTTTGACTTCTTCTGATTTCAGGCTTGTGAAATACCGTTACAATGCCGAAGCCCAAAGCGGTTCATTTGCCGGTAAACTTGACTTTAGCCTTGGCCCTCAAATCACGCTTACTTTTGGTGGCTCCGGTGACTTTAACAAAGGCCGCGCCTATAGTTATGACAACATGTTGTTCAATTCAAGCAATAATGGTATGTCAAGAGATTATACCGTTCGTGCTTATGGGCGCTTCATACAGCGCTTCAGTAACAAACAGGCTGAAGGTGAAGGCAAGAAAAAAGGGATTTCAAATGCGTACTATAGTTTAATGGTGGACTACCAGCGTACCTCTTCAAAAAATTACGATCCTAAGCACCTTGATGATATTTTCAAGTATGGTTATGTAGGACGTTTTACCACGTACCGCGAAAAATCATACGGGTTGCTCATGTTGCCCTCAGGAACAGGTGTATTAGAACACAATGGTTATCGTGATACACTGGTATCCTTTGATCCGAATCCTGATTTTGATGGCGATGGTAATTCAGACAATCCCAACCAGGACCTTGCTGCCATCACTTCACAATATTATACTTTCTTTACCGAC
>DASPJQ010000221.1:0-4257 GCA_035628535.1 Flavobacteriales bacterium
TTATATGTGGTGGTGGATTGGTTGATTGATCCGGCTATAAAAACATTACCTGTTACATCAACAAAGGTTCCTGCGTAACCTGTAACCGGCTGGGTGTAATAAACATGAAAAACAGGTGCGTTGGAGGAATTATATTTTGCCACCAGGAATGAAGAGGAATTGGCAATGGCTGAAACATAATAATTATTGGCGTTGTCGACTGTAATTTTTTTAAACGACTCGGTTGATGGCAGCGATGGATAACTCAGGATGGCCGAATGGTTAAGCACACCGGTAAAGGGATCAAACAATGCAAGTGCACCGTTACCCAAATCGGCATTGCTGGTTTGACCAATGGTATAAATTTGCGAATAGAAATTATTGAATACCATATCAACCGGATCTTCCATGTTTTCGCCTGGTGGAATTATGTATTGCGATTTCCATAATAAAAAACCTGACGTACTGTACTTCGCCAAAAAAAACTCCTGTGCCGGATCATTGGCCGTACCATATATATATGCTTCTCCACTTGAATTCACCACAATTTTGCCGGCCTTATCATCCATATTTGCCGATCCGCTGAACGTTTGAAAATATACCTGAGAGCCTGCTCCATTCATTTTTAATACAAAAGCATCATTTTGTGAAACCGGATGATTCACCTTTCCGCATATATACATATTCCCTCCATTAAATTTGACATCATATCCGCGGCCACTGTTGTAACCTACGGGCAATGTTGTAACATTCCATGAAAAATCAGAGGTAGCAAGCGTAACTTTCCCCACGGAAATCGAATCATTTATACTCCCCGTATAGCCAAGATAGGAAGGCGAGCTGGTATTATCGAAGGCCATTGACTCAAGATAAATACTGCTGCTATGTGTGTTGTAACTGTTTTCCCACACAACGTTCATTCCTGCGTCAATGTGCATAGCGCTTATGTGATATTCACCACCGTAATACTTGTATCCGCCAATATAGATCTGCCCCATATTATCTGTGAGTATAACTTCCGGCACAACCTGCACATTGTTTGAATCAACATATTCCATGGAAGACGCAACCAAACCGGTGTTGTCAAATTTTACGACAAACAACCCATTTGTATTGTTGCCGGCTACATAGGTATACCCACTACCTGCGCGGTAACTGCAGGTTGGGGCTTCGTCACCCGAAGTAACACCGTTTACCGTAGAAATCCATTGTTGGACCGGAGTTTGTTGTGCCGGCAGAACAAGCGATGACAAACTCAACGCAATAACAAGTAATGGTCTTTTCATAGCATTTATTTAATATCAATAAAGTTGGTCAGTATCAAGTGGATTTTAAAACGTGAAACAGTTTACGGCAGGTTTGGGTGTGCATGTGGCGGGCAATGTACAGTAACCGGAGTCAATGGTTGTTCTGCAACGCTATCAGCTAATTTTCATAAGGTTGCCTTTATATTTTATATATTTGTTGCATGATCCGATTTGTAAAAAAAAAATTTTTCATTACAGGTATCTTTCTGTTGTGCGTGACAAAAAATCTTGTAGCGGGTATAAATCTTGATTCATTAAAAAACAAGCTCACTAAAACACCAACCGATTCGGTTTCCGTTGTAAAGCAGTTAAAATCCATGGAAAAATTCGGAGCCGATCAGCGCGAAGCTTTGGTTATTACCGGCAAATGGGCAATAAAACAGGCCACCAACCTCAAAAGCGATTACCTGCGCATGATGGGAAACCAGTTTACCGGAAATGCTTACCTGAGAAGCGAAATGTTTGTAGAAGCAAGTATATATCTTACTGAAGCACTTAAAATTGCTGAAAAAAAGAAGTTTATTGCCGAACAGGTGGACATTTTGCGCCTGCTGGGTTCAATTTACAGCACGAACAAGCAAGAACCGAAAGCCATTGAATACCTTAAACGTTGCATTGATTTATGCAAAAAAAACCATATGGAAGCCATGCTGGGCAAAACCTATTTTCAATTGGCCAGCATGCAGGCGAACCTGGCAAAAAAATACGACCATAAAAACGACTCTGCCGTTTATTACAGTAAGCTTGGGTTACCCCTTATATTAAAACAAAAAGACACTGCCAGCATTATAAAAGCGTATGCGCTGCTTGCACAGAATTTTTCCTATAACGGCATGTACGATTCTTCCATTCATTACCTGAATCAGGCTGACAAGCTAATAACATCGGCACGCTACGATGAATTGCGCATGACGCACCTGTTTTTTAAAGCTTCGGTGCTTTACGATCAAAAAAAATACTCAGAAACTATAAAAATTTTCGAAAAAACGTTGCCACTTACCAAAAAGTTCAACAGTCCCAGTTTGCAGCGCATGTGTTATAAAAACATGGCATTTGCCTATGAAGAATTGAAAGACTATGCAAATGCTTTTAAATACAGCCAGATGTATATAAACCTGCATGATTCAATTGTGAGTACCGAAAATTTTGCAAAGGCAGCCGATATTCAAAACAAATATGAACGTGAAAAAAAAGGAAAGGAAATCCTGCGGCTTAACAACGAGCGGCAGATCAACCGCCTCGAATTGGATGCGGCTAACCAGAAACAGGAACAATTGACCATGTTCCTTGTTAGCGCTGTAATTGTGTTGCTTGTATTGGTTGCGCTGGCCATACTGCTTTTTAAAAACATACAGGAACGAAAAAAAGCCTATATTCAGTTACAGGTAAAAAGTGATGAAGTGCACAGGCAAACACTTCAGCTTGCCAAGCAGGAACGGCTTATTGCCCAGTTTCAATCCCAAATGAATCCGCATTTTGTATTTAATGCTCTGCACAATATACAGGGACTGGTTATTACCAATGAAGACAGAAAGGCGACCCAACAAATTCAGTCGTTGGCACAATTAATGCGAAAAACATTTACCAATGCCGAAAAGGAGGACATTACCATTGAGGAAGAAATCAGTTACCTGAATAAATACATAGAGTTTGAACTGGCCGCCCGCGATAAAAAAATCAATTTTGAAATACGGGCGGGGCATGACGTGGAAAACATACAGGTGCCACCTATGATGATACAGCCGTTTATCGAAAACTCCATCAAACATGCGGAACTCGACAAAGTCAACAATCCGTTTATACAAGTGGTTATTCAAATCGAAAATGAATTTTTAAAAATTACGGTCAACGATAATGGAACGGGAATTAAAAAACGTGAAAACAGTTACGACAAGCTTTCACATTCTATGACGGTCATAAAATCACGCATTGAATTGCTTTTCCTGGGAAAACAAAACCAGCCTGACGAGCTTTTCATGGTTAAAACAATGCCTGAAATTGAAGCAGGCACCAGTATTTCCTTTTATTTACCGCTTGTTTATTCTTATTGATATGATAAAAGCCATTTTGATTGACGATGAGCAAATGAGCCGGAATACCCTGCGCAAACTGCTTGAAATGTATTGTCCGGCAGTAAACGTAATTGCCGAATGCGAAGACACCGTGCAGGGCAACACGCAAATAAAGGCTCTGAATCCCGACCTGGTTTTTTTAGATGTGGCCATGCCTGGACAGAATGGGGTTGATTTTTTAAAAAGCCTTGGCAAAATCAATTTCGAAGTCATTTTTGTAACCGCACACGATAAGTATGTATTGCAGGCATTGCGATTTGCTGCAGTTGATTATCTTTTAAAGCCGGTTGAAGAACGACAATTAATGGATGCCGTTGCCAGTGCTGAAAACCGTATTAAATCCAAAAAACGCGAAAGCAATATTGATACACTTTTATACAACCTTCAGCACAAAACACAAGCCAGTGACATGCAACTTTGCATTCCTGACTTACAGGGATTCCAGGTAGTGCAAATCAGCGATATTATTTATTGCGAAGCCGAAAACACTTACACTTGCTTTTTTTTAAAAAACAACCGTGAAATTGTCGCATCGCGCCCGCTCATTGATTATGAAACATTGCTTGAGGACTCTTCTTTTGTACGCATTCATAAATCAACCCTGATTAATATGAAGCACATAAAGGAATATCAAAAAGGTGAAGGAGGTGTGGTAATAATGAGCAACGATAAAGCTTTAGATGTTTCGCGCAGAAAAAAAGAACATTTTATTGCGAAAATGAAAGAGCAATTTAAGTACTGAACCAAGAGGAAACCGGAGGTCAGGAATCAAGATTTTCCTGATTCCTGACCCAGATTTTCTATAAAACAGTTTCAATCAATAACACATCCGCTTTACCCACAGCTTTCATCTTCGGCAACTCCCCTACTATTTCCATAAAATCGCGCTCACCAAGTTT
>DASPJQ010000222.1:0-2280 GCA_035628535.1 Flavobacteriales bacterium
CCGTAGCACCTGCCTCCTGCATGTGATAACCGCTTATGCTAATGGAATTGAATTTGGGCATATGGGCGCTCGTATACTTAAAAATATCGGCAATAATGCGCATGCTGGGTTGTGGCGGATATATGTATGTATTGCGCACCATGAACTCTTTGAGAATATCGTTTTGAATAGTGCCCGATAACAACGTTGGACTTACACCCTGTTCTTCGGCCGCAACAATGTAAAAGGCAAGAATGGGCAACACGGCCCCGTTCATGGTCATGCTTACGCTCATTTCATTCAGGGGAATCTGGTCGAAGAGAATTTTCATGTCTTCAACCGAATCAATGGCCACACCGGCTTTGCCAACATCGCCTTTTACGCGTGGATGGTCGCTGTCATACCCCCTGTGTGTGGCTAAATCAAATGCAACCGAGAGGCCTTTTTGCCCTGCAGCCAGGTTGCGCCTGTAAAATGCGTTGGATTCCTCGGCCGTGCTAAATCCTGCATATTGCCGTATGGTCCAGGGTTTTTGTGTATACATACTGGCATAGGGGCCACGCAGGTAAGGAGCTATGCCAGCTGCGTATATTTTACTCAACGGTGTTGTAACCGGTGGAACAACTGTTTGTATCTCAATTCCTTCGGCTGAGCTCCACACCTGGGTTGATGAAACCGGCACCGGAACTTCTGAAGGTTTTAACGTTAAACCGGAAAGATCAAGTCGCATGCGTAAATATATTGAATTATCAAACTCGTTTTTGGTTTAATACTACAGATAAAACACACTAGTGTTGGGTCAATGGAACAATTGATAATTTTTTACGTGCGCAACCATATTAGCAAGCAGGGTTTTACGGGTCAACCGCAATTTTTAAAAGGAACTAAAAAATTACGGTGGTTGTAAGCACGCTCAAACTTAAAAACAGTTAAACAGTCAATAAGTGAAAATCGTATCTTGCGGCATACCTGAAACCGCTACGAAAAATGAAATTCACCCGGCCATTTTTTCCAGTTATTTTTCTTTTTATTGTTTTCACCGCAAAGGGTACACAGTTCACCGATTCATTGTTTGACGAATTAAAAAATGCAAAGCATGACACAACAAGGGCCATGCTGTACAGCAACCTTGCATTTGAATTCAGGATAGAAAACGCAGCAAGGGCAAAATTATACGGTTCAAAAGCGCTGCGGCTATCGCAAAAAATTTCCTATTTGCATGGCCAGGGCTCAGCGCTCAACCACCTGGGCGTTATTTATTTTTTGCAGGGTGACTACTTCAATGCACTGGATTATTATATGCAAGCCGCGCCCTTTTTTGAACAAACCGGAGAAAAAAAAGCGCATGCCAGTGTACTCAATAATATAGGGCTCGTGTATTCAAAGGTGGGTAATTATGCAAGCTCAACCAGCAACTATTTAAAATCGTTAAAAATTAAAGAGGAAATTAATGATGAAAAAGGAATTGCCAATACTTACCTGAACATTGGCAATAATTACTATGCCATGAACAACATGAACGAAGCCTTTAAGTATTCGCAAATGGCATACAACAAAAATAAAAAACTGGGCAACCGCGAGGGTCTGGCCCAAAGCCTTAACAACATGGGCATAGCGTTGCATGGTATGGGCAAAATTAATGAAGCATTAACGCATTACCTTGACGCGCTCAAAATAAGGGAAGAACTGGGCGATGAACAGGAAATTGCCAGCGGGCTGAATAACGCAGGACTTATTTATACCGACCTTAAGCAATTTGACAAAGCCCATGATTTTTTAAATAAAGCCTTGGCATTGCGTCAAAAAGCAGGTATAAAAGAAGAAATTGCAGAAAGCTATAACAACATTGGATTTAATTATTTAAAACAAAAAGATTACGCAAAAGCCATAACGTTTTTTAAAATGGCCGAAGGGCTTGCTACGCAAATAAGCGCACGGTACATTCTTCAAAATTCATACGATTACCTTTCAAAAACACATGAAGCGCAAGGCGATTACACCAAAGGGCTTTTTTACCACAAGCGCCTTTTAGGATTAAAGGACAGCCTTTTAAACACTGAAACCAAGGGAGAAATTTCACGCCTCCAGGCCGATTATGAACTTGAAATAAAAAACATGCAGCTTTTGCGCAACGAAGTTGAATTGCAAAAACAAAAAGCCGGGTCGAGACAGGAGGCCATTTGGCGAAACGGGCTTATTGCCGTCATGGTTATTCTTTTACTGGTTGTCGGGTTTATTTTTTACGGGTATAACCAAAAGAAAAAGGCGAACAGGGAAATATCAGCTCAAAAAGAAATTATT
>DASPJQ010000223.1:0-1404 GCA_035628535.1 Flavobacteriales bacterium
TTTCCGATTTCAATAAACTGACCTGTTCCAAGTTTGCGCCACTCGTGCACAAGTATTGCAATATTGTATTCGCCCACGGTCTCAGGACTGTTCCAGCAAAAACTTCCGCTTTGCGGATCAATGGAAGCGGGCCCACCTAAAATACCACCCGATCCGGGAAACTGGTAAACGGTTGGAACAGCCATAAAGGGACATGTTTCATAACAGCAAACAAGCCTGTCGCCAAAACAGGTTTTGGCACCGCGGCACGGTACCAGTTCAAACGAAAGACTGTCATTGGCATCAAGGTCAAATGCTCCCGGATTAAAACAATAGGGCTGAAATGCACAGGCGTATTCAGGACAGGGACAATAAGAAAAATCAACTGAATGATTGTCGCCAATAAAAGGACTTATGATAACCTGAGTGGTAACGCAAAACGGCTGGTTAACGGCATCAAGAATATTGATTACATCGGCATTGCGGTTTGGGTCGTATACTTCAATGGTAAAGCTTCCATCGTACCGGTATTCGTGGCAATACTCGTATTTGTTTTGCCTTACGTCAAAGGCGGCATCATCAATGTAAGAGGTACGTGAAACAGTATCGCGTTCGCCATCGCCCCAGCAAACCTGCAGTTCAGGCCTGTCAGCCGAAGTGGATGAAAGTTTGGTACAGGTGGTTATGGTAATGCAAACGGTATGGCCGGTAAGCGTGTAGGTTATATAACCGGCACGGTTGTGGGTAGCAAAACCTGAGTAAGTGGCAAGGAGGCTTAAGAGCAATAAAAAACGTTTCATCAGCATCAGTTAACTGTCAATATAACTCTAAAAATACTGAATTATTTTTCTTATTGTTTTAATTTTATTCAAAGGATAGCCCCTAACGGGCTTATTAATCGTTAAATTTGTCAAAATAGTTCATAACATGAGTGCATCAGCCGAAGAGCGCAGCAAAATAAAAATTGGTATTTCAATTGGCGACATAAATGGAATTGGTCCTGAAGTAGTACTAAAAACTTTAGCCAATAACGACATAATCAACGAGTTCACCCCGATACTATATGCATCCAGCAAGGTGGTTTCCTATTACAAAAAGGCCTTGAACATGCATGAATTTAACTGGAACGGGGTAAACACAGCCGATGAGGCCCGTCCCAAACGCATTAACGTGGTAAATGTTTGGAACGATGAGGTGATTATTACTATTGGTCAAAGCAATGAAACAGGTGGTTCTTACGCGTTTAAATCGCTTGAAGCCGCTACCAGGGACCTGGCTTCGGGTAAAATTGATGTTTTGGTAACAGCCCCCATAAACAAACACAACATACAAGGCAAGAATTTCAATTTTGCCGGCCATACCGAATACCTGGCCAACATGTCCAATACCGATAGTGCACTAATGACCATGGTGGCTGGCGATTTG
>DASPJQ010000224.1:0-1578 GCA_035628535.1 Flavobacteriales bacterium
AAATATATTTATTATTTTGGATAATGAGATTTCAGATAATAAAATACATTATACCACAATCCGGCTAAAGATAATTTGTCGAATTTTTATTAAACAGTTTCATTAACTTTCTTTTTTGGTTTTTCAAATCCTGTATTCATATATTTCATTATTCTGAAATCTCACTATTAAACATTCCCTAGTGTTCCCTGTTCAACAAATAATCAGCCAATGCAACCAGGGATTTCTTTTTTTCATTGGCTACCTGCACATTGGCCAGGTGTTCCATGGCCAGGGTTTGAAAACGGGTTACCTCGGCCTGGGTCAACTCATCTACTTTATATTTTTTTAGCAGTTCAAGCGTTGCGTTTACTTTATTGTTTGCATTAGTTTGTATCAATGCATCCAGCTTTTGTTTATCAACCGCATTGGCAAGTGAACGGCATTCGATCATCAAAAATGTTTTTTTACCGGCCAAAATATCCCCACCGGGTTGTTTGCCGGTTTTGGCGGGATCGCCAAAAACATCAAGATAATCATCACGCAACTGGAAGGCAATGCCAATGTTTTTTCCGAATTCGTACAAATGGTTGGCATCGCCATTGGTCGCCCCCCCGGTAATGGCCCCCATTTTTAAGGCGCATCCAAGCAATACTGATGTTTTAAGCGAAATCATTTGTTCATACTGTTCAACGGTCACATCGTTGCGCGATTCAAAATCCATATCCATTTGCTGGCCTTCGCACACTTCAATGGCTGTAGCGGTATATATTTTCATGAGTTGTGACAATACATCGCCTGAATAGTGATCGGCCAGCATTTTATAGGTATTCACCAGCATGACATCGCCTGACAAAATGCCTATGGTTTCGTTCCATTTGGTGTGCACAGTGGGCTTTCCCCTTCGTAAAGGGGCCTTATCCATGATGTCATCATGGATGAGTGAAAAATTATGGAACAACTCAATGCACAGTGCGGCCGGCATGGCCTTTTTATGGTCAGTATTAAAAAGCGTATGTCCCATTAACGTTAGGGCCGGCCGTATGCGCTTGCCCCCAAGGTCCAGCATGTACCTGAACGGCTCATACAGGTTTACGGGGCCTTTGGGCAGTGCAATGGCATGCAATTCCTTATCAATTTCCGCCAGGTACACGTTCAAAAAATCCATTGCTTATTTCAATAAATTTAAGAGGTAATTGCCGTAACCGCTTTTGGTAAGCGGTTGTGCAATTTTTTCAAGTTGTTCGGCATTGATGAACCCTTTGCGGAAAGCTATTTCTTCAATGCAGCCTATTTTAAGACCCTGCCGTTCTTCAATTACCTGCACGTATTGTGCAGCCTGCATCAGTGAGGTAAACGTTCCGGTATCAAGCCAGGCCGTTCCGCGGTCAAGAATTGACACCTTAAGTTTCCCGTGTTTTAAATATTCTTTGTTCACATCGGTAATCTCATATTCGCCCCTGGCGCTTGGTTTTAAATTTTTAGCAATGTTTATAACTGAATTATCGTAAAAATACAAACCCGGAACGGCATAATTGGATTTGGGTTGTTTGGGTTTTTCTTCAATGGAAATGGCCTGCATATTCTTATCAAACTCAA
>DASPJQ010000225.1:0-6188 GCA_035628535.1 Flavobacteriales bacterium
CATCTTTTTCTTTTTAATGTCTTTCAGGGGAAGGGTTGAGGCGCACTGGACATTGTTTACGGTGGTTTCAGCCATATACTTTGGTTATTCATTTTTCTTAAACCAAAAAAAAACAAGAAAGCTTTTTTACTCCCAGGCCATTGTTTCGCTCATCATCATTCTTGTTGTAAAAGTGCTTATGATTATTGAGCTTGGTGCGAGCAACAATTTCCACGTTCAGCTGATGATTAAAATGACACACAACAAAAAAGAAATGTTGCTGATTAAAAAACAGGCCGGCAATTATCCGGTTGCTTTTATGAATTCATACCAAAATGCTTCCCTGTACGCTTTTTACGCCAAAATACCGGGCTTTTCACTGAACTATGCCGATGGAAGAAAAAACCAGTTTAATTTATGGGGCTTTGACGAAAAGTACCTGGGTAAAAAAATAATGATCATTCCCAACTACGATGAAAAGCATTGGGAATTTATTCCGGGAACCTCTATCCGTTACAGGTTCATTGAGAGTTTTCAGTTTTTTCCAAAAGTTAAAATCGTACCGCTTGCAATGCAAAAGGAGGTTTTTGCTTCTGATACGTTAAAAACCACCATTGTATTGAAGAATGCGGGTAAAATAGACTTTGAGGCAAGCACGGAATGGCCTTCCTTTATTTACTGCCTGTTTTTTGAGGACGATAAATTGGTAAAGGAAACCTACGCGGCCACCATTTCAAACGATATGCTGAATAAAAATATTCAGTTAAACGCTGTAATGCCTGAAAAACCCGGCACGTACCGGTTTTATTTCGGTATTAAAACAGGTAACCTGCCTTTTACCATAAACAGTGCTCGCTATAACCTGGAAATAAACACACCTGCCCGAAAAAACAGGCCTTAGTGGTTTTGGTGGTTAAAATTTCCTGCCCCTGCAGTGTAACAGGTATGGCCGCAATGGCCATGGTGGTGCCTCCAGTGATGCGAACAATGCCCGAATTTTTGGGGCCCCAGCGTTGCCATCAATGTTCCAAACGTAACTGCTGCTGCAGCAAACCCGATTAAAAAACGTGATCCCCGTTTCATAGGCATTTTTTTAATTGATTATTACTTCTATTGTTTTGATTTGTTTTTTTCGTGCTTGTCAGCCCCGCATCCATAGTGACCGCAGCAATGATCATGGCCGGCCTTGTTTTTAAACGCAGCGTATTCCTCATCACTCATGCCCCTGATTTTATCGGCATAAGCCATGCGATAATGCAAACGATGGCCTCGCCCGCCCCACCAAAACAGGCGGAAGATAACACCCATGAGCAGGAAGAAGAAAATTAATTTGATTAAAAAGAAAGGGGCAAAAAAGGCCGCGGCCCCAAATAACACGCCAAACGCAATGGGTTTAAGAATTGATCGGTTCATATATTATATTTTAAGTTTAAAGCACAGGAATAATTCGTGCGCCCTTTTATATAAGTGGCATGAAACGGGATTTTATTTTAGATTTTTCCCGAAAAAATTAATCGTAAATGGCAAATGCCTGGATTAAATGTAAAAAACAGGTGTTGGTTCCCGGCAGAATGCCGAATCTGCTCGTTTCCTTACAAAGTACCATTTAACAGTGGTCATGTGCAGTATGCGTCCTTTCGCACATGCAGTCATAAATGGAGGTGGGTTCAGCAAAGTCCCATTCCATGCTTTTTTCTTGATTTTGATCACCCTTAGCGATGATTCGCTTACTGGTTTCAGCGGTATTTTGTCCTGCAGGAGGAGAAATTAAGAAATTTGGCGGAATTTATGCCATTACCGGTCGAAAAAAGTCCTGCCTGTTATGGCAGGACTGATATGTTATTTTTTTACATCATTTGTTCATCGGCACTGGGTCCGTATACACCGGGTATGGGGATGTTCAACAAACGCAAATACACACCCAATTGTGCCCTGTGATGCACCATCTGACAATAACTGTGTCGAATGGTTACCAGTTTGCTTTGTTGCATGTAGACAATATCTCCATTGCGCAGTGTCCATGGTTTGTCCAGTATCGAATCCTTGCTATTGATCAACCACAGCCTGGCTTCTTCCATGTTTTTATTGTAGTACTTCACGAGTTCTTCACCTCCATTGCAATTGGCCGGGTTATAGGGCGATGTGGCAAAATCCAACTCGTCCTTCTCTATGGCCAGGGTTATCCAGGTTGGCAGGTCGGCAATGTGTGTAGCCAGGTCTTTCAGCTTCATGCTTTTTTCGTGCGGCTTCCAATCGGGTTTATCGGCTGGTACCAGGGCCAGCATTTTGCGGGTACCGATGCTTTCGTGTTCGAGTTCTTTTACGAACGAGTCCATAAATGTGATCATACTGATTTGTTTTAAAGTTTGATCAAAAATACAGGCAGGGTTTGTCAACAGTATGTCAGCAGTGAAATACTATTTCGAGTTTTTTAAAATTGTTGACGAAATTTGTTTAACCCTGTCTTTTAAGGATTTGGGACCAACGATTTCGGCATGATCGCCAAACATCATGTACCACCGTGCAAATCCTTCGATGGAAGATGTCACGAACGTCATTTCAGTAAGATCTTTTACGGGCTTTTCAGCAACAAACCCGTTGTAGAATTTTTGTTCACCCAGGTATTTCATTTTATCGGTTTCCACCCGGATAACAATGGTGTGCAATTCCTTTTTTTCCTTTTTCATTTCCGCGAGCCAGGTCTTTAAAGGCGGGTGTTGTTTTTGAAACGGCTGTTCGGTAAACACGCTTTTTTGAATACGGTCGATCCTGAAATTGCGGTAGGCATTTCGCAAGCAACAAAAAGCGATCAGGTACCACTGTTGACCCATTAAAAAAATACCTACCGGCTCCACCGCCCTGTTTGAGTTTTGCTGGTTGTGGTTGGCAAAATAATTCAGTGACAGCTGCTTTTTTTGTGAAATACTTCTTAAAATGGTTTGTATGTGGTTGCTGGTTTTTTTATCGTGCGGCAAATACGGGTTATTGAGGACCTCAATGTAACTGTCCATTTTTTCGAGATGCTCTTTATCATCCGTCTTCAACACAGCTTTTATTTTAAACAAGGCCGATTGATACGTGCTGTATGTTGAGGAATCCGTTAATTTCTCAACCAGTTTTTCGGCCGTTAAAAAGGCAATGGCTTCTTCTTTGGTAAACATAACCGGGGGAAGTTTGTATCCGTCCATCAGCGAATACCCAATGCCTGCCTCGCTCACAATGGGTACTCCCGCTTCTTCCAATGCTTTAATGTCACGGTAGGCCGTGCGCAGGCTGATCGAAAACCGATCGGCCAGATCCTGCCCTTTCACAATTTTTTTTGATTGCAATTGAATTAAAATGGCCGATATCCGTTCAACGCGGTTCATGGGTCGCCAAATATATTAACCGTGAAGCAAAAAACTGGCTGGCGGCATAAAAAATAATTGTTTTATGTGCAATTGTATATTGTTTTACCAGATAACCTTATCACAGCAAGGGTTATGCCTGTGACGTGGCCCGTTTATTACAGCAACAATTGCCAGTTCCTGCTAGTGGAGCCCACTGAAGAAACCGGTAAGCACGGTTGTCCGGAGGGGAATTCAACGTGGAAAAAGAGCGGTTAAACATTGCTGACCTTGATTTCGTGCAAAGCTTTGAATGATATTGTTTACACCAACGCCTCACCTTTCACGTGTTTTATTTCACCATTCCCGTATTGCTTCACGTCTTTTACCACCGCATCACCGCTGAAATGCACATAACCGTTCGCGTAATGTTTAATAACAATGGATTTGGTGGCGTGCAGTAAAACATCCCCGTTAGCCATATTTTTAATGGTGAGTTCACCGGCTATAAATTGCGAGGCATCGAAATTACCGTTAGCCTGGTTTTTGATGTCCAGTTTTTCACCTGATCCTTTTAACAGCACATTTCCGCTGCCCTGGTTCAACAACTTGACAGCGGGGGCTGTAAAATGCAACGAGGTATTTCCAACGCTCTGTATGGTTATTTGCAACGGTTGCGTAAGTAAAATTTCAGCTGGACAAATTACGTCTCCATTGACATTGCGCACGTATAGTGTATCCAACTGGCGTAAAAAAACCCTGATCACACAAACCGTAAACACCGGTTTCCGGAGTTTTGCCTCGGTGGCAATGTACAAGGTACGCCCGGCATTGGCAACCGCAACATACTCGTGCAGGTTCTCATCGGTTTCAACAATAACTTTTTCCGTGGCTCCCTGGTGGAGTTCAACCTTGCTGTTCGTGCCCAGGTGAAGGCGTATAAATGTGCTTACGCTAACCTCGCGCGATGTAATGTTACCGTTTCCTTTTACTTCAATCATTTGTCTTAATTTTTTAAAGTTTACCATCTTGTCAATTTTTTAATCGTTCAACGCCTCACATAAAAAGCCCAGATTTTTGACCAGTTCAATTACCCGCTGGGTAGGTACCGGGGCCCAGGCACCTACTACACGCAGTACTTTGTCATTGTCCTCCAGTTCAAGGGTGGCTACAACCCCCGGCAGCTGTTCCCTTATGGCCGTAAGCACCTGTTTTTTACCATCTTTATGTTTAATGTTGGTTTTAAATAATGTAATCATACCGTTGTACGTTGAGTTTTATGGCACAAAAATAAACCGTAAAAATCGCGGAGGTATTATATTAAAAGGAGTATAACTTATATTTGCAGGATTAATGGGACTGCACATTGTACAACCCGACAACCAGGTGTTAACCCTGTTTCCGTTTGAAAAACGTGAAGAGCTTGCTTACACGGTACAACTGTGGTGCGATGTGCGTTCCAATACACATAACCTGCAGTGGGCGCCCCACATTAAAAAAAAACGCGACCAGCGCTTTATGGTGGAATTTTCACCGGGCGAATTTAAAAACATAGCGCGTACAATAAAAGGTACGTTGCATGAATTCACCAGGGGATTCAACACCCAACGCCCGGTGGTTTTTTTTCCCGGGTCGCTTTCCATTGATGCCGTCATGCACCGGTGCATCTCATCCATCACACACCATGCCGTTAATGATGCGCTTAAAAATTTATTCCTGTATGCGCGTATTGTTGAACTGGTATGGTTGCAACAGCAGCAGCATAAAAAATCAAAAACAGTGCAACCGGTTTTTATAAAAAGTGAATATGATAAGGAACGTATTTTGTTTGCGCGCGATTATTTGCTCACGCACATGGATGCACCCCCTACGCTTACACAATTGGCGGTAATTGCTGGTATCAATGAGTTCAAATTAAAACGGGGGTTTAAAGAAATGTTCAACCAAACCGTATTTGCTTATCTGGCCGATGTGCGCCTTGAAATGGCCAGCCGTGCCCTGCTCGAAAAACAAAAATCAATCACGCGTATTGCCTTTGAGCTCGGGTATGCTTCGCTGCAACACTTTAGCACAGCTTTTAAAAAGAAATTTGGTGTGGCTCCTGTAAAATATGGTTGATTCTCTAATTGCTTTAAGTTTTGATTAAAATTTTTAAGCCTGCACAATATTTTAGTTTTTCTACGTTTATGTACCAAACATTAAACTCAAATCCAATGAAAAAATTCATTTTGCTCGCTTTATTCAGCATTGTTAGCCTCCATGTTTTTAGCCAGGAAACCGAAGATATAAACGTACCGTCCAAGGCGATGCCCCCGGCCAAAATGCTGCCAAAAGCGGGGAAAGTTAAACATATCTATGAATTGCCATCAAAATGTGAGTATGAAATATTTAATTCAATGGGTGAATTTGTGACAAAGGGAAATGATCAGTTTATTGATTATACTGCTTATAAAAAAGGTATTTATTTTATCCGCTACGGTAACAAAACCGAACGTTTCGAGAAAAAATGAGGCCTTTTAGGCATATCGTTTAATTCTTTTTAACGGCTTTACGGGTTGCAAAAACGCTTATCGGAATCTTTTCGGTATCATTTCCATCGCCCCTACAGTATTCGCATCTGGAACAGGATCGGAAATGCATGCAACAGTAAACAAAACATGCCGCTTCAGCATACTCAGTGGCATTTTTTACTTGTACATAGGAGTTTGAAAACATGCGCCAACTTAATAAAGTCAGCAAACAAAATTTTAGGATTTACCTAAAGCAAAGGCAGCTATAAAAAAGGGCTTGGAGAAATCTTCAAGCCTTTCTGCTTTAGGGTACACCGGGCAGGAAGAGTGTCGAACAAAATAGGTGAATCGTTAAGGAAAATCAAATCTACGC
>DASPJQ010000226.1:0-2414 GCA_035628535.1 Flavobacteriales bacterium
ACTCGGTCATGCCGGCAATACCCATCCATTTTTAAATTTACCGCAAACAACGTTTTTCAGGGTAAGCGTACAAAACGGATCATGTCCTGCTGTATTTTCTTCGGTTAAAACAGTAACTGTTAACCCGGCTTCAGTAGGGGGAACAATTACAAGCAGTGATACAGTTTGTGCAAGTAGTAATTCAGGCACACTTACCATTTCGGGTGAAACCGGAACAAGAAGCTGGCAATCATCAACTGACGGTATAACCTTTTCAACTATTCTCCCGGCAAACGCAACAGCCGCCCAGGCTTATTCAAACCTTGCCACAACAACCTATTACAGGGTTAGGGTTACAAGCGGAGTTTGTACCGCCACTTTTTCCGACACAGCCATTATTACGGTTGATCCCGTTACCAATGCCGGTGGATTGACGGCCAACGCAACCTTGTGTTCAGGATCAAATTCAGGTACATTGAACCTTGCCGGAAGCAGCGGAAACATCCTTAACTGGGAATCATCAACTGATGCGGGCTCAACCTGGACAAGCATTGCAAATACCACCACCAGCGAAAATTATTTGAACTTACTAAGTACAACTTTATACCGCGTACAGGTAAAAAGCGGTGTTTGTCCGGCTCTATATTCTGACACAGTGACATTAACGGTTGACTCGGTTTCATTGGGCGGTACATTAAGCTCACCTGTTACGGTTTGTGCAGGTTCCAATTCAGGAACACTTACACTGGCAAGCGAGCGTGGTACAATCTTAAATTGGGAATCGTCAACTGACGGTGGGTCCAGCTGGACCAATATTATTAATACGACCAGCAACAACAATTTCACCAACCTTACCCAAACCACATTATACAGGGTACAGGTTCAAAACGGTGTATGTGGCAGTGCTTATAGCGATACCCTGCAGGTAACGGTTGACAATATAACGGTGGCAGGCGGGGTCACGGTGTCAACTACGGTTTGCGAAGGTGCAAATGCCGACACACTGGATGCGGGTGGATTCACAGGAACAGTTGTAGAATGGCAATTCTCAAGCGATGGTGGATTTACCTGGTTACCCATTGCCAATACTACATCACAACAAGCTTATAATAACCTGACCACCTCAACACTTTTCAGAACATTGATTCAAAGCGGTGTTTGTCCATCGGCAACATCAACCCCTGCAACCATTACAGTAGACCCTGCTTCGGCCGGTGGTAATATTATTGGTTCAACCACGGTTTGTGCAACCGGAAATTCAGGTTCACTAACGCTTGTGGGATACACAAATGCAGTGGTGGACTGGGAAGAATCAATTGATGGCGGTACAACATTCTTCTCAAATGGAAATACAAGCCCGATTCAAAACTATTCGGGTTTAACCCTTAGTACTGTTTACCGTGCAATTGTTTCAAGTGGCGTTTGTCCGAATGACACATCAACAACCGCAACGGTAAATGTTGATGATGCCACAGTAGGCGGAGTGGTGACAGTTGATGATACCGTGTGTGCCGGCCAAAACAGTGACACCTTGTTGCTCGATTTCCATACAGGTTCAGTTCTTAACTGGGAGCTTTCAACTGATGCAGGTACAACATGGTTAACATTGGCCAATACAACTATAAGCCAGATTTACAATAACCTTTTGACAACAAGTTTATTCAGGGCCCGGGTACAAAATGGCGTATGCCCGGCCATGACTTCAACACCGGCTACCATAACGGTAAACCCACAATCAGAAGGCGGTGTTGTAAACAGCAACCAGGCAGGTTGTGAAGGACAAAACAGTGGAGTATTTACGCTTACCAGCAATACGGGAACTATCCTGGGTTGGGAATTTTCAACTGATGACGGTACAACCTGGTCAACAATTCCGGGCGCTACAACTTCAACCCTTAACTTTTTAAACTTTACCGATACAACGTTGGTGCGCGTTATGGTGCAAAGCGGATCTTGTGCCATTGATAGCTCAAGCTACGCGATATTTACCGCCTATCCTAAACCGGTGGCCATGTTTGCCAGCGATACGGCTTGCTTGAACACTGCGCTTTCATTCATAAACCAATCTACCATTCCAAATGGCTCAATTGTATTGAATACGTGGGATTTTGGCGATGGCATAAGCAATGTGTTGGGCAGTCCAACACACCAATATGACGCAACGGGTACATATACCGTAACGCTTGTTGTAATGAGTAATTTCCTATGCCTTGACACTATAAGCTTTCCTGCCATGGTTAATCCGTTGCCTGATGTAAGCATTACCACATCAAATGGAACCCTGTTCTGTGCCGAAGACACTACTACATTGTACGCTGTATTCAACGCAAATTATGATTACGACTGGAGCACAGGTGACAGCACTTTTTCAACGCTTATTGATACAAGCATAAGTGTGACATTGACCATTACCGATACATCTACTGGTTGTATGA
>DASPJQ010000227.1:0-2256 GCA_035628535.1 Flavobacteriales bacterium
GTGCCAAAAGCACGCACATCGGCAATACCACCGGTGTTATCAAACAGGCGAATTGGATTTGATGTACCCCATTTATTTTTGGAAAGGGAGCTGCGCACAAAAAAAACATCCATTTCAACCTGTGCGGCATTTAAATTCCCCATCATGGCCAGCATGGGAAAATTCTGGGCCGTAAAGGCATATGTACCTTCATCTTTTGTATCCATTAACATGCCCATTTTGTAAACAAGCGCTTTCCATCCGGGAGGAACCACCAGGCTGGCCTGTACATTTACAGCTAATGACGGATTTTTATACACAAGCCCATGGAACGCGTTGTCCGGTTGAATTGAATCCATGTAAATAAAGTGATAAACGTTTCCTGAAAGATACGTTTTTTTCACTTCAATGTGGCAGCCTGGCAATAATTATTCAATGTTGATTTTCAAGGTTTGTAACAACCCATCAGGAGCTTTGCATTGTAAAATGTACATGCCTTTTGCCAGGTTGGTTGTATTCAACATATATGGACTTGCGGCACAATTGTTTTTCATAATTATCTGCCCTGATAAATCGGTTAATGTCAATTGTGCATTAACGGTCCGGCCGAATGAAACGGTAACGGGTTCCCCATTCACTGATGGGTTCGGATACACAGTTGTCTTCGCCATGTCCATCTCGTTCACTCCGGTTCCCATTCCGCCTTCGTTCATAATTGGATCGTTACCGTTGGTCGCAAACGGGTTTTCGGGAACGATTTCAACATCGGGTGGAAATAAATCACAATAATCTGCAAAAGGTACGGTCACAGAAACAGATGGTGTTGGTGCTGTTATGGGTGTAGTTGCAACAAGTGTATTTGTTACACTCAGTATTCCCAGATCGATCAAGGGTAATGTAAAACCAATTTTGGTCAAGGTCAACGGTTCGCTGTTACACGTAAAATTCAAGGCTGGTTCGAATTCAACCAGGTGCATATAACCCGGGCCGGTACCCGACAATGGAGTATACCAGGAACAGGTATAAAATTTTCCTGCTGCTTCGGCCAAACGCGGGTTCGTATATCCTTCGGTAATTCCAGGTAATTGTTTTGAATTTACCAGGTTCCCTGTTTCATCAATAATGCTTATTCCCAACTCCTGGCCAAAGGTCGCAGTTTCTGAATTAAGTCCAACCAGTGCATACTTATTGCTTCCAATAGCAATAGCATCGTAAAAAATCTGGTCGTTCACTTCCTTTTGCCAGATTACATCACCATTAACTGGCGACATTTTCATCACAAAACCTTTGGCTGTTCGCAAGCCCACAACCAACAAACTTCCATCGTCCATTTTACACATGCCATAAGGCCTGCTATAGGTATCGTCAAAATCAATTACGCGTGACCATAACACGTTTCCATCATCATCAAAGCTTATGAAACAATTGTCATTACCGCTTTTCCCGCTTACAACAATGGTGCTGTCATCGCATGCATCCAAATCAAATCCGGGGCACTTGCCGTATGATATGGGATCATCGCTGGTTATGGTTTTGGCCCAGTCAATGTTGCCCGACAAATCCATTTGAAAAATTTTAAAATCTTCATAACCGGTATTCAAAAAAACTATTTTTCCGTTTGGCTTTTGAATGCATTTATTATTATAAGCGTATCCGCCCTCCATCCACGATGGAGTAAATGATGCCTTGTTTAAAACGTTTCCTGTAGCTGCTTCAAAAATACAGTACGTATGCGATGTATATAAAAGGTAATTACCGTTGTTAAGTTGTATGAACGTGTTTGTTGTGCCGAGGGTTGTTATTTTTGTTGCCCAAACCGTGTTGAATTCATGATCGGTTTTTACAACTACAGGGCTTGTAATGCCTGCAGCTGGGTCTCCCGAAAGGAGGAACAAAAAACCTCCGTCACTTACAGGTTTAGTGGTCAGTACTTTTTTATCACCGGTAGTCAAAAATGATTTTGCAATAGTTTGCGTACGAACGTGGGTCACTGCCAGTAAACACACAAAAAAGAAAACGGTTGCTTTCATAGGGTTTGGTTTATAGTACGTTAAACCTAAGACTTTTTTGGATCATCTGCAAACCGTAAAACATTTTTTTAACCTTAATAAGCTATTTATAATCAGTCTTATACACCTAAGCCAATGCGAATGAATTATAGTTTAAGGGTTTTCACGCCTTTGTTTGCCTTCAACCAACCCCTCAACAAGTCATCAGCGTCAGGATAATACGTTGCTTTTGCAAGCAGGGATTTTAGTTCTTCGGGACACGTCACTT
>DASPJQ010000228.1:0-1842 GCA_035628535.1 Flavobacteriales bacterium
ATGAGTTGTTTTAAATATCTGGTAGCTGTATAAGCGCCCAACCTGTCATTGATAAAATGCCCGTAAAAAACCCGGCTGAAAGCCAACACACTTAACAATAAAATAATGACCCCAAAAATCCAGTAATGCGGGCTTACCTGTGAAAGCTGTGGATTTTCAATGGTGAGTAAGGTCATTAAAGGGATTTATAGGGCAAATGTACATCGATTGGCGATTTAAAAACCCGTTTTCACAAAAAACAATTAGTTTTGAAAAAAATTTAACTATGGCGCGTACCGATAATTTTCAGGCACCCGATTATTACCTCTTGGATGAATTGTTAACCGATGAACAAAAAATGGTGCGGGATGCCACACGTACGTGGATAAAAAAAGAAGTAAGCCCCATTATTGAAGATTATTATGAACGTGGTGTTTTTCCGAACCAGGTTGTTAAAGGACTTGCCGAGGTAGGTGCTTTTGGTCCGTATATTCCAACCGAATATGGCGGGGCAGGGCTTGACCAGATTTCTTACGGATTAATCATGCAGGAACTGGAACGTTGTGACAGCGGCATTCGTTCAACCGCTTCGGTACAAAGTTCATTGGTTATGTATCCCATTTACAAATATGGGAATGAAGAACAGCGTAAAAAATATTTACCAAAACTGGCAACCGGTGAATACATTGGAAGTTTTGGTCTGACCGAGCCCGACTACGGTTCAAACCCCGGGGGCATGATTACCAATTTTAAAGACATGGGTGATTATTATTTGTTAAATGGGGCAAAAATGTGGATCTCAAATTCGCCTATTTGTCACATTGCAGTTGTTTGGGCCAAAGATGAAAACGACCGTATTCACGGGTTAATTGTTGAACGGGGCATGGAAGGATTTACCACCCCGGAAACGCATGGAAAATTAAGTTTGCGCGCTTCCTCAACGGGGGAATTGGTTTTTGACAATGTAAAAGTTCCCAAAGCCAATTTACTTCCCAATAAATCGGGCCTTGGCGCCCCGCTGGGTTGTTTGGACAGCGCCCGTTATGGCATTGCATGGGGCGCTATTGGTGCTGCTATGGATTGTTATGACAGCGCCCTGCGTTATTCGCTTGAACGCATCCAGTTTGATGTGCCCATTGGAGCGTTTCAGCTTACGCAAAAAAAACTGGCCGAAATGCTGACTGAAATAACCAAGGCGCAAATGCTAACTTGGCGCCTGGGTGTTTTACGCAACGAAGGCCGCGCAACAACACAGCAGATTTCCATGGCCAAACGCAACAATGTACACATGGCCATTGGCATTGCGCGCGAAGCAAGGCAAATTCACGGTGGAATGGGCATCACCAATGAATATCCCATTATGCGACACATGTGCAACCTTGAAAGTGTAATTACTTACGAAGGCACGCATGACATACACCTGTTAATTACCGGGGCTGACATTACCGGCATTCCTGCCTTTAAAACAGCCCCTCTCCAAAAGAAATAGCGGTTGTACCGGAACTTATTGCTATATTCAACCCGCTATAACCTGGTTGGGTTTTTTCATGTGTATTTGCCGCAAATACCTTTGTGCTTTTTTTGCCGTTCTGGCAACCAGTCATGCATTAGCCGGTAAAAAAATTGATTCGCTGCTGGGCCTTATTGAAACAGCAAAAACCGATACGGTGCTTATTAACCTGCATAACCAGGTTGCCGAATTGTATAATTACAACAACCCCGAAAGCATGCTCAAACATGCTGAAATTGCAAATAAGCTCTGTAAAAAAATGCATTTTCCCAAAGGAGAATTTTATGCGCTGCATAACATTGCCACTGCCTGCTACATTACCGGTGCATATGGCAAAGGGTTGAAACGCGCCC
>DASPJQ010000229.1:0-2428 GCA_035628535.1 Flavobacteriales bacterium
TTCCTGCCAAAGGAAGTACCATAAATTTCGTTGATATTGATATTAAATCAATTACTTACCCGGAAAATCGAGATTCACTTAAAAAATCTGTCAGGAACTCAGCAAAAAAAAAGAAAAAATAGCTTTTTGCTTTTTAAAAAACGGGCCGGGTTCAACAATCCCTTGATTTGCCTTGAATGATTACCCTTTCACTTCCAAAATAATCACATAATCGCCAAAACGGCTTTGGTGGGTATTGTCATCAGCATCCCACAAGCCCCTTAACATGACGCATTTGATGTTGACTTCCTTGTTTACATATTGTTTCAGTTCATCGCGCGTGACCTTGCCTTTTGAAAGTTTGACAAAATAATCCTCTTTGTAATTGCTGTCTTTTATTTGCGTTGGAACAAAATAAAATTCGGTGAATCCTTTGACTTCTCCCTTTTTTGAAACAAAGTTTTTTTCAATAATTTTTCCCAATACTTCAAGCGTGTCATTGGCAACCACGTCCTCATTTTTTGGCATATAATTTTTTTTAAGCGTTTTCAGTTTATTTTCAATGGCTGTTTTATTGGCGGCATCCATGCGTAAAAAAAATGTTTTGTTTTTGGGAAGAACAATGGTCCCGCAGCCCATGTTTCGTTCTTCACTCAGCTGCGTTACGTCCCTGGTTGATTTAACCAGTAAATCGCTCAGAGCATTGAAATCGTCTTTGGATATGGTAATTTTCCAGGGCTCGCCACCGCTATACAAGCCGCTTGAACTTTCAACCGCAGCAATGGGCATATATTCAATGGTTGCACCCTCAGGTACCTGTGTCATGACATACCGGTTGTTATTGCCGTCAATGTAAAGGTATTTTTTTGGGGCCAGGGCGTCATGGTTATCCATAGCAGTATGTGCATGTAAAAAATTAGTCAGGCTTACTAAACAGGCCGAAAAAAGAATGCTTTTCATGGTTATAAATATAAGGCTAAAACCCAGCCAAAACTCCCAAAAATCAAGCCAATTTTTCAGTTTGGCGACCGCCTTCATGACTAAACAGGATATATATCATTGAAAATCCGCCAATTTTTCAGGTAATTTGCAAAGGGAAGGTAATTTGATAGAAAAAATTATGACAAGTTATGAAAGCCACAAAGTACACAGATTAGCACGGATTTATACAACAGTAATTTGTAAACAAGTTGTCGACCATGTTTCAGAAAGCAATTTTTTATCCGCGCTAATTTATGTCATCCGTGGCTAAACAGTGAAAACAATATTTAATAAAATTTTGAATGGACTTAAATAAGTTAACCATTAAAGCGCAGGAAGCGTTTCAACAGGCGCAGCAACTGGCTTTTTCAAACCAGAGCCAAAGCATTGAAACTGCTCACCTGCTAAAAGGCATTTTAAATGCCGATCCGGACGTTGCTCCCTATCTCATGAAAAAAAACAACGTCAACATGAACGTTGTTAACATGACCCTTGACAAAATAATTGCATCATACCCGAAAGTGAGCGGAGGAGGTAAAGAATACTTATCACGCAATTGCCAGCAGGCGTTGCAATACGCCTTTGACGAAGCCGGTAAACTGAAAGACGAATTCATAACCATTGAACACATACTCATTGGTATTTTAAAAACGAGCGACCAGGCAGCACAAATGCTGAAGGACGCAGGCATGACGGAAAAAGGCCTGCGCATGGCAATTGAAGATATGCGTAAAGGTGAAACCGTAACCTCGCACAGCCATGAATCAACATTTAATGCACTGGGAAAATATGCGCGCAACCTGAACGAGCTTGCCAAAAACGGCAAGCTTGATCCCGTTATCGGACGGGATGATGAAATACGCAGGGTGTTGCAGATTTTGTCAAGGCGAACCAAAAACAACCCGGTTTTGATTGGCGAGCCCGGAGTGGGTAAAACGGCCATTGCTGAGGGCATAGCTCACCGTATTGTAAATAAAGATGTACCCGATAATTTGCTGACCAAGGAAATTTATTCGCTTGATATGGGCGCCCTGGTTGCCGGTGCAAAGTACAAAGGCGAATTTGAAGAGCGTTTGAAATCGGTGGTAAAAGAAGTGACGGGGAGCGAAGGTGAAGTGGTTTTGTTTATTGATGAAATGCATACACTGGTTGGCGCTGGCGGTGGCGAAGGCGCAATGGATGCCGCCAACATTTTAAAACCGGCCCTTGCACGCGGTGAATTGCGTTCAATAGGCGCCACAACGTTGAATGAATACCAAAAATACATTGAAAAAGATAAAGCCCTTGAACGCAGGTTTCAAAAAGTATTGATTGACGAACCCAATGCGGAAGACGCGGTTTCCATTTTACGGGGTATTAAAGAAAAATATGAAAACCATCATAAAGTATTGATCAAAGATGAAGCTGTACTGGCTGCTGTTGAACTTTCGCAGCGCTACATTACCGACAGGTTTTTACCCGACAAAGC
>DASPJQ010000230.1:0-1487 GCA_035628535.1 Flavobacteriales bacterium
TTGAGTTGTATGGTATAGTCGGTTCCATTTGTTTCGGTAAACAACGCGGTGGCGTCAGTCCCGTTGGTGGTTACCGATTGAATGGCCCACTTTCCTTCCAGGTTCAGTTTTTCTTTTACGCGTTCAATCGCTACTTCTTCTTTGCTGCACGAAGTGGTGCCAAATACGGCCAATGCGGCCACAAAAACAACTGTTTTCATAATTAAAGTGTATTTAGAGTTAGGTAGCGGTTTTATCATGCAAGGTCTATTTTTTCATAAGGTGGGCGGTTCACAAACATGTTTGTTGATGCCGGACCCGGAACTGTATCATAAAGGCGCTTTTTCATAATAGTTGGTTTTGTATAGGAAACGATCCGTGCCCGAAATACCCTACCGCAAAGCGGTTTTATGGATAAAAACACGTCAGCGGATGGTAAAAATGCGCGGGAAATGGATGAAGCATTGAAATGGAAAAGCTAAACGATATCCAATGGCCAGTGTCATCATAATGATAGTGCAATTATATGAAAGGCACCGTAATTTGGAGATTAATGGTCAGCGTATGGCTGAAGCAATCACGATAACAAAGGTCAGGAAAAAAAGCAGCATAAGCCCTACCGCAACGAGCATTGCTTTTAACGCAAGCCACCAGGCCAGTAAAGCATCAATATAAATAAGCGCTATGAGGAACACCACTAGCCCTATTGCAGCCAGGATAAGCAGGACTGTAAGCATAAAATACAAATAGAAAAAGTCGTGAGAGGAGCTCTTCTTCTTTTTCGGCTTGTAAGGATTTGCTTTCCGAATAGCGTATGCCAACCCGTTTGAATCACTGGGATAAGAAAGTTTTTTAGGATCAATGGTATCAGCTTTTCCAACAAGTTGGGGCGTGTCGGACAAAACATAACACTGGACCTGTTCTATTGCGTCATGGCCGGTTTGGCTTGTTGCCGAAGGCTGATCAGGGAAAGTTTGAGCCGGCTCGCTTTTTTCATGCTGTAACGGAACGGTTACGCTCCCGGAATTTAGCCGTTTATTTGCATAAAATTTTCCCATGTTGCACGCGTAAAGCATGCAAAAAAGAATAGCGATAAAATAAAAGGCCTGATTTTTCAACGCTTAAATTTAGTAAATTTTTCAGGCCATAACAGTGGTCGGAAAAAGATGAAAACCGTAGTAACTTTTTTTTCGCTATAAAAACAGTTGTGATAATAAAATAGCTACATAAAAAAGAAGTGACCATGTCAATGCCCGGTGAAAGGCAAGCGAGGCAGGTATATTGATCCAGGACAAAAGGAAGACCACAAGGCCAAACTCCAATGTCAGAACCAGGCAATAAACCGCAAGGAACAAGAATGTATAAAAAAAATGTTTTTCTTTTTTTGCCACTTTACCTTCAGGTGTTGCTGATTGAGTTGCATCTTTAATCATATCTTCCGTTTCCGTTAAGGATTGCGCAAAGAAGACACGGTTTTTGCACGCAGGGTAATAAGGGGCGGCAACAGG
>DASPJQ010000231.1:0-1388 GCA_035628535.1 Flavobacteriales bacterium
CATGAAGTGAGCTTGCTTGAAAAAAACGGTTCTACCGGGGGCCGGTGCCGTTCATTTATGCACGAAGGCTTTACATTTGATATGGGACCAAGCTGGTACTGGATGCCCGATGTGTTTGAACGTTATTTTAACCTGTTCGGAAAATCAGCAAACGACTATTATTCGCTTAAACGCCTGGACCCCTCGTACCGCGTTTTTTTTGACCACGGTGTACGCATGGATGTGCCAGCTAACCTCGAAGGGATATACGCACTTTTTGAAGAACACGAAAAAGGATCTTCGTCAAAACTTAAAAAATTCCTGGCTTCGGCCGGATATAAATATAACAAAAGTATGAAAGAACTGGTGTTTAAACCAGGGCGCTCATGGGTGGAATTCATGCAATGGAGCGTAATTTCATCGGTGTTTAAAATCCATTTGTTTTCACCTATCGCGAGAGAAATCAGGAAAAATTTTAAGACCCCTCACCTGCAGCAGTTGCTTGAGTTCCCGGTCTTGTTTTTAGGCGCAAGGCCTGAAAACACCCCCGCCCTGTACAGCCTCATGAATTATGCCGACATGGTATTGGGTACCTGGTATCCATTGGGCGGCATGTGCAAAATTACCGAAGCCATGACCAAACTGGCCTGTGAAAAAGGCGTGACCGTTGAGCTCAATTGCGCCATACAATCATTCACTATTGATCGTGCAAAAATTGAAAGCATACATTCCGAAACCAGAACGTTTATTTCAGATGGTGTTATTGCTGCTGCCGATTACCACCATGTTGAAAAAACACTTTTAAACGGAAAGGCAAATTATACCGATGCGTATTGGGATACCCGTAAACTGGCACCTTCCTGCCTTATATTTTATGTAGGGGTTTCAAAACGCATTAAAAACCTGTTGCACCACAATTTATTTTTTGATGCCGATTTTAACCGTCATGCTGCAGCCATATACGATAAGCCCGAATGGCCCGAACACCCCTTATTTTACGTGTGCACACCATCGGTGACCGACCCAGCGGTTGCCCCACCGGGGTGCGAAAACCTGTTTATACTTATTCCTGTTTCAACCGCTATTGATGAATCAGACGAAATCAAAGAGCGTTATTTCAACCTGGTCATTGACCGCATTGAAAAACAAACAGGTGAACATTTTAAAGCCGACATCCTCTTTAAGAAGTCGTTTGCAAAAAAGGAATTTATCAGTGCGTATAACGCATACAAGGGCAACGCTTACGGTCTTGCCAATACCTTGCGCCAAACCGCGGTATTAAAACCGAAAATATACAATAAAAAAATACATAATCTGTTTTATGCCGGTCAACTTACCGTTCCGGGTCCGGGTGTGCCACCCGCACTTATTTCGGGTGAAATAGCAGCCAGTCAGCTTATGAATTATTT
>DASPJQ010000232.1:0-5589 GCA_035628535.1 Flavobacteriales bacterium
AATGCATAATTGTTGTTTACGTTATAAATTCCAATGCAAATTGAGATGCAAACAAACAAAGTAATGGCAAATCCCCATTTGCGGCCAATCAGAATAAATGCGAATAAAATAATAAGTGTGTAAAACAGTACGGCCTGATCAAGCAGTTTGCCGTTGTTGATAAGGTAATGGAAAATATTTTGCGCAATAAAGTTTGTCATAAACATATTAACCGCCAATCGCAGGTTTTGTTTGTTTTTAAGTATTAAAATGACAGCTATGGTGAATACATTTTGTACAATGGCTGAAATAAAATGGGCCGGATGCGATGAAAAAGAAAGGAAAGTATAAGGAAGGTTTGAAATAAAAAGGAAAGTACAAAAATTGAAAAGCACTTTTACTTTTGCCCTATCAAAAGGATTGGTTATTTTGCCAAGGGCATTACCAATAAAATATAATTGAACTTTTTTAAAAATATTCAAGGAATAAAAATTTGTAGTAAAACTATTTAAAATTCAAAAAAAGAAAAACACTTAATAAAAAAAAGATAAAAGACTGATTCAGTGATAGCCAGTCTTTAAAATGAGGCATTTTGGTAAATGGGTTATTCATTTCTTCCCGCTTTCAGCGTTATTTTCCAAACTACTTCTTGTTTTTCTTCTTTCCAAAGGGGCTTAATTTTTTCTTTCAGTGCATCAACCGGGTTAAACCCGTTTTTTGCAATAAAGCGCTGCACGGCCGACCAGGTTTCAAAATAGCCAAGCAGGTCATCACGTTTCATTTGCCTGCGTTAAAAAAAAGCGGGCGTTTCAATCAATCTGAACGGAAACGGTATGGTCGAATATTCCTTTTCCACTATCCTGTTTTCGGCCTGCCAGTAATCATTAAGGGTATGGTTGTGAAAATGGTTTGTAACGGTGTCAATTTCGGGGTTTACCTGTGCCACGCCACAACCCCAGGCCGCTAAAATCCCTCCCGGTTTTAAAACACGTTTGACTTCGGTGTAAAAAACCGGCAGGTCAAACCAATGCAGGGCCTGCGCCACGGTAATTATATCAACCGAAGAGCCGGGCAAACTGCAATTTTCAGCTTTTTCTACCTTGTAGGTTATTTTTAAATGCTGAGCCGCCTGGTTGATTTGCTGTTGGCTGGGGTCGGTTGCGTATACGTTTTTAAAATGTGTTGCCAACCCGGTTGCGGCCTGTCCGTTCCCGCACCCGCAATCCCATGCAAGGTTATGCTCATTTACCAATGAACTTAAATATTTAAAAAGTTCAGGCGGGTAGTTGGGCCTGTATTTTTTGTAGGCCGCGGCATGGTTTGAAAAATGATCTTTGAATTCAGTCATGGTTCAAATGGTCCAGTCATTCTTTTGTAAAACCGTACTTTTGAAATTATAATTGTGGCTGACCATTGCGAAGGAAAGTTATAAAAAATCTGTTTTAAATGGCACAAGGTTTGTTATGTTAGGTTAGAACCAACTTTATGAAACCCATTTTTACCCTCTCAGTACTTTTTGCCACAAACTGTTACGGCCAGCTCAACCTCAAGCGGGCCGAGGACTCGCTTCAAAAATACCGCATCAGCCAGTATGATTACATGACCGGATTCAAAGGCCACAAAGGTTATGGGGCACCGGTTATTTTAACCAATGACGGTGGGGCTGCAGCGTGGGGCCATGGCGACAACGGTGCAGGTCTTGTAAAACTAGACTCAAGCGGACACAAAAAATGGGAAAGATTGTTTACGCCCCAGTTTACCGAACTTGAATTGCAAAGCGTTGTACAGGACAACGAAGGAAATTATTTTGCCTGCATGCTTTCATACGATGAAAAAAGGTACCGCGGTGGATCGGAACGCCTTGTTTGCATGGACCAAACAGGTAAAATCATATGGGACAAGACCCTTGGCAATTATACCGAAATGAATAACCCGGTAATACAGTACATGCATGCATTGAAGGACGGCCGCATTGAAATGCGCGGTCATATTGTGAAGGATAAACCGGCCGGAGGAAAAGACCCGGTTTACAAGGAATGGCAGGGCTGGATTGATGTGAAGGGTACGTACACGCAAAAAGTGGGTGAGGCCATAGATTGGAGTAAAGGGACCTGGAAAGATTTTTACAAAGTAGAAGAAGAAAAAAAGTAGGCATGGTCAATCAATGATCCCAAGCGCTTTCAATGATTTTCGTTCATCTTCGTGTGCAATGTACATCACAATTTCCATTTTACCGGTAATACGAACAACATAGGAAACATCAAATTGTATGAGTTTTTCCATTGTTTTTTCAAACATAGCTCCCCAATGAATTTTTATCAGGCAATAGTCATTGCTTATGGGCTTTTGCTCCATGGCAATTATTTTCATTGACTCCAACCCTGTTTTTTTGTACCATTTGCGCAGTCCCCACGCGTATAACATACGTGTAAAAAAATTGTTTTTGTGGCATGCAGCGCCTTGGGGCCCGGCAGCCACCAGGAATTTGGCAAACATGGTGGCCTGTTCCTTAAACTGTTGCCGGTTGTATACGTTTTCATATTTCCTGAAAAACAATTCAATGGAGCCTGTAAAGTTGTTGTTTGTTTCCATGGCCGGTTTGTACTTTACCAATGAAAATACACGTGCTTTTTTGAACCAGCGCATGAAAAACGGTAAACCGGCAAAAAAAATAGGTTGCGGGGGATTTATGGAGCATTGGCATGCAGCCTGTCAGGCTAGTTTAATATCCTGAATGCTAAATTGGCTTTATTCAATTCATAATACGTTAAAAGTTTCGCTTTTAACACAGCATTACTTTTCATTCTGTTGAAAAAGTCCAGTTTTACGTCTTCAAGGTACTTTTCCAGGGTTGTTATATTTTTTCTGTATTTCTGGCAGGAAATTTTTTTTTCGTTTGTGTATGCCTCTGAAATTTGTGAAGTATCCTTATCAAGGTCAGCAAATATTGCCTCATAACAAAAAGCGGCCAGCAGTGTATAGTCTTTTTCCCACTTTGCCTCTTTTAATCCGTTAATACCAATACAAACATGTGATTGAACACTGGTGTCGGGGTTTACCCTGTCGCAATAGAAAAATTTTGATGCCACCTCCATAAGTTCATCTGCAGAGTATGTTTTATTTATTGCCGTCTTCGGATTGTTTATGGGCGCAATTGCTTCTTCAAAATAAGCCGCCAGTTTTTTATCCTGGATATACTTTTCGAGGTAAAGTTTTTTGATTTTTGATTTTTTCGGGTATAAATTAAAGATAGCGTTCCTTTCTTCAGCTTTCGAGGGAAGATGGATTTCAGAAATGTTCAAGAGCAGATAATCGAATCTTCCTTTGTACTTCATTAATTTACTTTTTTTTTAAGCGCTGGCATTGCAGCCGCCTTCGTTTTGTTTTCGGATTCATAGGTGTAAACATCTACGGTAAGATGGTCCCGCAGTATTGACTTTTGCGCCTGGCAACAAAAACCCTGGATCAGGAACAATATGGAAAAACATTTTATCATAGGTTTTAGTATTACGGGGATTTCATTCATATTAACGGTTGTTACTGATGTGTACGGTTTTATCATTCGGTACTTTAACAAGTAACGCTTTTTTCCTGCAATTTTTCCCCCAGCTTTGTGCATATATGGTTTGCTTTAGTGAAATGCCAGGTTCAATTTGCTTGATTTGCAAAAAACTTTTCAAGCTAAAAAAAATACATGGGGGGCTGATCCTGTAAGCTTAGGCTGGCGCATGTTTATTTATAAACTAATTTCTTCCAGTTTGCACCATTCATTCGTCCACCCACTGTTGTCCCATTTTTTTCCAGGTCCGCAAATATATTGTAACATATTCGTCTGAGGTTTGTATCCCATGAGTGAATCAGAACAAGTCCGGCATTGAACTTGTCTTCGTCCGTCTTTATTGAATCCATTAAATATAGTTGATGAACCCTGTATGCTCTTATGCTATCACGTTCCTGAATTAATTTTCCCTTTTGGTGTTAACAATAATGGCAAACAACCCTTTCTTTCGGTCATTCTGATCGGTATAGGCAATGTACCGGAGTTCATCAGATGCGGTCATTTTGTATTCCGGAATTGCAGAAACCTTTAAGTATTTCGCGCAAGACATTAAGAACAAGAGCCCGAAAAGCAGCAAAACAGGATATGACTTTCCTTTACGTTTCATGTTGTAGTAAAATGGCGTTGGCGTTTTAGCAATATCGCGTAGCTATAGGGATTTAGAAATGTTCAGGTTAGCGCACGAAATAAAAAAATAGTAATGATGTATGCCGTTAAAAAAAGCAAAATTTGCTTAACCCCTTATATACGCAGTTATTTTTTGTCAACCGTGTAATTCAGTTCGGTTACCCCGCATGTAAATTGCCTGGTAGTTAGCAGGTTTAGTTTTATTTTGTTTTTGATGTCAACAAACAATGGAATGCCTTTGCCAAGAACAATTGGATTAACAAACAACCAGTAGCCGTCAATTAAGCCCAGTTGAATAAGCGTATGTGTTGCCGTAGGGCTGCCAAAAAGCAAAATTTCTTTACCTGACTGTTGTTTAATTTCATTTATTCTTTTCGAAATATTGTCGCTGATAATTGTTGTGTTGGTCAAACCAGCATCTTTCATTGTTTTTGATAAAACAACTTTGTGAACGTTGTTATACCACTTTGAATGTTCAATGTCGTGCCTGGTAGCTGCCGGCTTGCTTCCTGCGGCAGGCCAGTAACTTTCCATCATCTGGTACGTTACCCGTCCGTATAAGGCAGTGTCGCCTTCGCTTACCCGCTTACCCACATGATCAAAGATTTCTTCATCAACCTTGATCCAGTCCATTTCTCTGTTCGGGCCCGCTACAAAGCCGTCAAGTGATATGTGCATAAATGAAATCAGTTGCCTCATAGTGTCCTGTTTTTTTATTGGTGGTTGGTAAATAGTTTAAGCAAAATTTTTCTGTCAGGCGTTTTTTAAAATATCGGTTGTTGTTTGATTGCCCAGTTGTTCAGCCAACCCGATAAGGAGTCCTTCAACTCCACGAATGTAACAGAGGCGATACACGTTTTCATATTGAACCACTTCACCAACCAGTTCAGCACCATGCTTTGCAAGCCTTGACAGCAATTCATTAAGGTTGTCAACCCTGAACATGATGCGGAGATAGCCAAGGGAGTTTACAGGGGCAGTCCTGTGGTCTGCTATGACAGGCGGGGTAAGAAACCGTGAAAGTTCAAGCCGGGTATGTCCATCAGGTGTAACCATCATGGCAATTTCCACTGACTGATTACCAAGCCCTGTTACACGGCCGGCCCATTCACCTTTAACCATCATTCGTCCTTCAAGCGCAAGTCCTATTTCTTTGAAAAAAGAAATGGCATTGTCAAGAGACTCAACAACAATACCGACATTGTGCATTTCCAGTAATTTACTTTTTGCCATGCTTTCATCTTTTTTGCGTGCCGCGTTATTCCAAATTCATTAACCGGCTAAAACCAGTATAGGGATGCAATTCAATTATTTCAAAATCTATTATTCCTTTTTCAACCAGCGGTAATGTTTTCAACAGTTGCCGGGCTACAGTTTTATCTTCACATTCAAGAACAAGTACGGCATTTTTGTTTTCCGAGAAG
>DASPJQ010000233.1:0-3983 GCA_035628535.1 Flavobacteriales bacterium
GTAAACGAATCAATTGCAAACTCAGGGAAGCCGGGCTGGAACACCCAATCGTCAAAAAAGTTGGTAACGTTTATACCCGGAATGGTATTCAAATGATCGCGGAACTGGTAACTGCTTATATTTTTGAATTTAAAGTTTGAAATGATTGATTTTAATCCGGTAAAAAATAATGAATCGCCCAGGTAACCGCGCAGGGTATGTACCACATCAGCACCTTTATTATAGGTTGTTGTACCATATGTTGCATTTGCCGGAACGCCATTCAATGCATAAGCGCCACCATCATCAACATGGGCTTTATACACCACGTTTTTATGATTTGGCCTGATGTCATTCATATAGCCGGTATAACCTGAAAGTTTTTCAAAAAAGTAAGCTTCCGACCAGCGGGCCATGCCTTCATTGATCCACATTTCCTCGGCAGTAAGACAGGTAACCAAATCGCCCCACCAATGGTGCGATAGCTCATGCGCCATTAAATTTTGATAGGTTGTAGAGCCGTTGATGGCGAATTTTGGGTAAGCAATGCAGGTTGCATGCTCCATAGCGCCTGCGCTGAACGGTACGGCCACATAACCCACTTTTTCCCATTCATAAGGGCCATATCCCGTTTCGTATTGTTCAAGCGCCTGGTTCAGGTTGATGAATGAGTTCTTGAAATTCGTTGTATCGGCAGCCAGTGAAATAAGCATGATTGGCGTAGTGTCGGTTGTAATGGTGCTGATGTATTGCTGGTTGACATGGGTATAATTGTTTACTGCTACACAGGCAAGGTAAGAAGGTATGGGATCACTCATGACCCATTTACGCGTCACATCGCTGCCAACGGTTGTTTCCTGAACCAGAAGCCCGTTTGCATAACCCAATTTACCGCCATTGGTTGTGAGGTTGATTTCATAAGTGGCGTGCTCTGTAAAATTGTCAAAGCACGGATGCCATGTTCGACCAAACGTGTGCGGCACCGAAACAAAACCAACCCCAAGATTATAGGCGTATCCGCTTTGAAAATAAAACCCGCCCCATGAGGGGTCCAGCTCGGGAACACCGCGGTAATACACCTGTACATTGGCGGTATCGGCATCCATGACAGCTGAAGGAAAATGACAAACCAGCAAGGTGTCGTTATAATTGAACGTAAGCAGTGAACCGTTGTATTTGACCGAATCAACTGTGAGACCAAGAAGATCGAGACTTAGCGAATTGATGGAAGTTACTTTTGGACTGAATTCAATGTTGGCCTCACCAATAATGATTTTAGTCGTGAAATCGGTTACATTCAGGTTTACGGTATAATGAAAAATATCAACGGTATCGCTTCGCAAATTGTATACAGCTGAGGTCTGTGCCTGGTTTAATAAAGGGAACAGGAATAATAATCCGGCTAACGCAATCTTTTTCATATGCTAAATATACCTTGAAATTACAAATAATGCTGTTTTGTAGGCCAATATTTATGCTGAAATGGCGTATTCCGGTGTGATAACCACCAGGAACGCAATTAAATGTTGTTCGGAAATGGTCCATAATCCTCCATCCTTGTTTTCCCAACGTGTATTTAATCAGGGGTTTCCTGTTATTTTTCACATTGATTTTTAGCCAGAAATCAAGATTTGAAATTCCTTAAACATAAAAATTTAAATATTGATTATCAAAAATTTAGCAATTAATATATTGTTTTTTTGCACGTTTTAGACCAAAGTTCACATAGTGTAATTGGAAAGCTAAAGGTAGTTTTTGGTTCGTGAACGGTTTGCAGTATAGTGTAAAATTGGGTATTTTTGATAAAATCATATAATTCCTACCCGCATGAAGCCTACAACAGAACTTTATGACCTGATCAAGTCGCTGAGCAAATCGGAAAAACGTTTTTTCAAGCTCAGTTCGTCCCTGCAGGCCGGTGAAAAAAATTACATACGGCTTTTTGACGCTATTGAGGAGCAGGAAGAATACGATGAAGAACGCATTAAACAAAAATTCAAAGGCGAAACATTTATACAGCATTTCCCTTCGGAAAAAAACCATTTGTATAAGCAGATTTTAAAAGCGCTGCGCAATTTCCATGCTGAAAATTCAATCAACAATATTTTACGCATTGAAATAAAAAACATTGAGATACTGTATAAAAAAGCTTTGTATAAAGAATGTGCAAAGTTTGTGGGCCGTGCAAAAAAAATGGCCCTTGAACATGAAAAATTCTATTATTTGTTTGAATTGATCAATTGGGAAAAACAACTGCTGGAGGAGGAATATGAAACAGGCGGGTTTGACAAAGACCTTGATGATTTGATTAGCCAGGAAACCGAATGCATTCAAAAACTGCGTAACCTGGCCGAGTACCATATGATATACAGCAGGGTTAACTATGTAATACGCAAAGGAGGTTTTGCGCGCAACGACAGTGAGCGCAAAATTGTGAACGAATTGGAAAATTATCACCTTATCAAAGGAAAAAACACGGCCCTCTCTTCACGTGCTGCCAGTATTTGTTATTATATTAAAGGTGTTTGCAACGCTTTTAACCGCAATTATGACGAAGCACTGGTGAATTTTAAAAAAGTAAAAGACATTATTGACCACAAAGAGCATTTGAAAATTGACCTGGCTCAACGGTATGTACGCACACTCAGCCTGATTCTTACCTGCTATATTGAATTGCAGGATTACGAAAAAGCATACCAGGTGATTGAAGAAATTAAATCCCTTAATGAAGAGGACGGATTTACCGATACCAATACACAATTGCGCATTCAAACCACAGTATTCATTTCAACCCTGCAAATCTGCAACAAAACCGGCAACCACGAAAAAGGCGCTGCACTCATTCCTGAAATCATTAAACTGCTGGACAAGAATGCAGCCAAAATCAATAAAGAACAGGTAATTGAATTTTACGTAAACATTGCGGGTGTTTATTTCATTAACAATGATTACAAGGAAGCGCTTTACTGGTTGAACAAGGTGTTGAACGACAATGAAAAAATGCTGCGCAGGGACCTGTATAATTTCGCAAGGATTTTCAACCTCATTATCCATTACGAATTAGGCAACAACGATTTGCTTGAGTACGTTATTAAATCGACCGCAAGACAACTGACCAAGGACGACAACGATTACGCTCCTGAAGAGCTTGTGATTAAACACCTGCGCAAGCTTATTAAATTCAACAATGAAAAATCGCGGTTTGATACATACAAAGACATGAAAAACGACTTTGACCACATGTTTAACACGAACCAGGAAAAGGTGCTGCTTGATTATTTTGATATCAATGCCTGGGTTGAATCAAAAATAAAAGGGCAAAAATTTGCGGGAGTGCTTCAGCAGCTTACACTCTAGCATGAAGCGGTTTTATTCCATTTTATCAGTTATACTTGCAGGTCCTTCATTCGCACAAAGTTTTGATGTAGACCAAACCTCACAGTTTTTAAGGCCGCGGTTAAGGTTTGACGGGCGGTACTGCTCAACGTTCAACAATGGAAAAAACAGCCTGCATTTTTACGATGCGCAATCACTTGTTACTGTTCCTTTTCACACACGCCTGAAATCAAGCTTTGGTAATTTGCTTATTGACGGAATTCACATTGAAACAATTAAAGAAACCAAAATACTGTTCAGCCAGCAAATGGTGAGCGCCCGCGTTGGCTATAAAAACCTTTTTTTTGACACAACTACCAGCCATGTAAGAGATGTTTATGCGGGCAGCCTGGGTCTTTTTGGTTTACAGTCGCTCAAAAAACTCAACATCCTGTTTTATTCGGTAAATGTAAATTTTGCCGAAAGTTCAGCTTCACTTCAACACATGCGACCGGGATTTAGCGCACTAGTTGGTGATGTAAAAATAAAAGGGCTCAAAAAATATTATGTTTATGGTGTGTTCACGGGTTACCTGGGCCAGCGTTTTGTTGCCGTTCCATTTTTTGGCGCCAATCTCCCGATAGTGAAACACCATTATCTTAATTTTGTGCTTCCGGTCTATGCAGGAT
>DASPJQ010000234.1:0-2684 GCA_035628535.1 Flavobacteriales bacterium
CTTTTTCCCTTTCTTCCAAACCTCTTTCCTATTTCTCATTGCTGAAATATCCTCCACCGGGTTTCCCTCCACCAGTATGAAGCTGGCCTCCGACCGGGGCTTTAAGCCGTGGTAATGCCTGAGCTTAAAATAATGACTCACATTCACAGTGGCCGCTTTCAGCACCTCCATGGCAGGAATACCTGCATCGTACAACGATTGCATTTCCCAATACAATGCATCTCCGTAATTGAAATTGAAATTGGGCGCATCGGTCCCTGCTAAAACAGGGATGCCGGCTTTCCAGGCTTTTTTGGTTTCGGTATATAAAGGTGTAAAATCATGCCCGCGTTTGCCGCCCGAAACACTGTCAAGATAAACCATTTTGCTCATCAATACATTCAGGGTAGGAACAATGAATATACCGCGTTTTTTCATAATGCCCAGCTGCTTTTCAGTAGCGGTGCCGTTTTCCCATATGTGCACAAACCCGTCAACATGCTGCAGGGTGAGCATAGCGGCATCGTCAAAATGGCTGATATGCGCCACACATAATTTTTCAAGCGCATGGGCGGTCTCAATCACACCCCTTGTTTGGGTATAATTAATATTGGCCGGCATGTGCCGTTCACAAAGGATCTTGATATAGTCGGCCCCGTTTATGACCCTGCGCTCAACAAATGTGCGGGGCGACACGCTGTCGTTAATGGTAGGCATAGGCCCCCATTGCGTGCCATGACCACCGGGAACGGTGGCACCCGCCCCGGCTGAGTACGCATAAGCATAACGTAACGAGTCGCGGTACTGGCGCATGCGCGCTGCGCTGTTTTCCTGCGCATGCATGTCCAGCAACGCAAATACACCGGCATCCTGGGCCTGGCGCAGGTTCTTTTCGTTCCATATATGCACATGCGCGTTCAGCAAGGGAGGAATAATGGTTTTGCCTTTGCCGTCAATGCGCTTGCCTTCGTAGGCCAATGCGTCTTTTGTGATGGCAACTATATCCATTGAATCAAATACAAAATTGGTGTTGGGCGTATAGGTATACCCGTCAAACACCCCAACGTTGGTGATGATGGTGCATTGTCCTTTTTTCTTGCCGGTTGAGCACGATAAGAAAAAAACAAGCGCAGCAAACAGGAGGTGCCGTGGTTTCATGTGGATATAAATATAGGGTTTAAATTTTATCCACTGTTCACCGTTATCTTTTCGCGCAAGAAAAGACACTTGCCCATAGCTGGATTTTTCATACATTTAACCTATGCACCGCATACTTTTATTTATGGTGATTTGTTGCGCATGGCTGTGTACAGGCACAGGCTTTTGGCCCAATAAAAAAATCTATAAAAACCGGATTGAGGTTTACCATACCTGGCGGTCAAGCATTGTGTACCGCGATGCCATGGCCGAAGGCCCCAATCCCAAGGTGCAGGACAAGCTGTATGTTCACGTTTACAATTGCGATGCCCCTAACCCCCTGGCCGAGGCCCACACAGCCCTGGTGAATTTAACTACCAGGGACACGCTTTGGAACGTATCCGGTTTTTGGCGTGACAGTACCGACCAGCGCAATTTTACCACAGGTGAATTTATGCTGCTGGTATATGCCACCAAACCCCTGTACAAAAGAATGGCATTGCCTATTACCATTATACCCTTTACCCAAAGCAGCTACCGCCACATTGCGGTGCACCTGGGCAGTTATGCTTATACCCGCGCATTTGAGATCACATCAACCGCCAAACTTACCAGGGCTGAAAAAGATTCGCTGCACGAACGGTTGTACCGGCAATATGACAACCCTGTAACAACCGATGTTTTTGGCTGCGATGCAGTGAAATTGAACAGCGATTTTATATGCGGGTTCTGGAATGCGAAGAATTGCACAATAAAGGAAATTGAGGTGAAACAGCCGGACAGGCGGGAATAAGCCGGTTACCAGTAGTGGTTAAATAGTATATCGGTGTGTCGGTTATCGGCATATCAGCGTACAAGTAAACGTTCACTGATAACTGATATACCGGTATACCGATAACTGGCCAAGGCGGTGCTGCAGATCCCCATTGCAATCGGAAGCAAAGGCGCAAAGAATCCTCTTTGAAAACTCCGTTACGCTCTGTCCAAAAAAGTCGCGCAACGGCACCACGATTTTGTTATCTTTAACTCAATGAAATCGCCCCGCTTAGCGCTCCTGCTTTGTCTTGTTTGTCTGCAGGCCTGCAACATGGGTAAGTTTTATGCCGGTAAACGCATAGGGCATGCAGCGGCTGAACCAATTGCACGCGAAGAAATGCCTATCGAACTGCCTGAAAAAAATACCTCCCAGGAACACGTGCCACCCGTAATTTCCGGGTTGAACGTTTGCGATGCACCGGAAGTAAAAACCATTACAAACGAAAGGGTCGAACAGAATGATTCAGCCAGCACTCGGTTTGAAAATTCAAATGCGAGCAATAAAAAAAATAGGTGCGGAAAAACAAAAGGTACTTCCTGCACCACCTGCGGCAAAAGCAACATATAGGCAAAGAACCCCGGTATGGATAACGGTGCTGATTATACTTTTAATGATGGCTGTAACGGCTTTTGTAATTGGCGGCCTAACTTTTTTGGTGGCGGTAACCTGGATGAGCACTACGCCTGCGTTTCATTTGAGCTTTATTGTTTTCCTGTGCACCCTTCCTGTTGCACTGGTTTTGTTGTTGCTC
>DASPJQ010000235.1:0-3143 GCA_035628535.1 Flavobacteriales bacterium
TTCAAAATGGGCTGAAGGTTTTCCATCGGCTGCAACAACCGTCCATCCGTCATTCAACCATTTTACTTTGTGGGACCCCATGTTGATCATGGGTTCAATGGCCAGTGTCATCCCATCAACGAAAGATGTACCCCGACCGCGCTTGCCAAAATTCGGCACTTCAGGCGGTTCATGCAATGAGCGCCCAAGGCCGTGGCCAATGAGTTCGCGCACCACGCCATAACCGTTTTTTTCGGCATGGTCCTGTATGGCATAACTTAAATCGCCCATGCGTTTGCCTTTTACTACTTCGGCAATGCCCTTATACAGGCATTCAAGGGTTACCTGCAAAAGCTTTTTTTTCTCGGCACTTATTTCGCCCACGGCAAATGTATAGGCATGATCACCAAAATACCCGTTTAGTTTCACCCCGCAATCAACGCTTACAATGTCCCCTTCCTTTAACGCAACATTATTCGGGATGCCGTGTACAACCACTTCATTGAGCGAAATACAAAGTGTATTGGGAAAAGGATTGTTTTTGGGTCCGTAACCTTTAAACGCGGGTTCGCCTTTGTTATCGCGAATAAATTCTTCGGCACGTTTGTCCAGTTGCAAAGGTGTTACACCGGGATCAATCATTTCGGCCATTAAACCCAGGGTTTTTGAAACCAGCAAGGCGCTTTGGCGCATGGTCTCAATTTCCTGTGCATTTTTTAATTCAACGGCCATTTATAGGGTAAATTTTGATTTGATGTTTAGTTGCTCATCCAACTCGTATACAATAGGAATTCCTGTTGGTAATTCCACTTTTAAAATTTCTTCAGGACTTAACTTTTCAAGGTGCATAATGAGCGCCCGCAGGCTGTTCCCATGTGCTGATATAAGGATATTTCGGCCCTGCTGTAACAATGGAGCAATGTGCAGGTCAAAATAGGGTATTACCCGGTCGGCCGTATCTTTTAAGCTTTCACCTTTTGGTGGCGCTACATCATAACTCCTGCGCCAGATGTGTACCTGTTCTTCTCCGTATTTTGCCGCTGTTTCGGCCTTATTGGCCCCCTGCAAATCGCCATAATGGCGTTCATTCAACGCCTCGTCTTTGGTAACCGGAATGTTTTGCTGGCCAATTTCGTTAAGGATAATTGAAAGTGTACGCTGCGCACGTTTCAGGTTACTGGTAAAGGCACAATCAAAATGAAAGCCCTTTAATTTTTTTCCTGCATTTATTGCTTCACTTTCACCTGCGGGCGTAATGTCAACATCAATCCAACCGGTAAACCGGTTTTCAAGGTTCCATGCCGACTGGCCGTGACGGGTAATTACTAATTGCGCCATTATTTTTGTCCTGCTAATTTTTTGGCGAAATTATACAAAAGTCGCACACCAACCGCACTTCCTCCTTTGTGGTGATAGTGGGCGGCCCCGTCCTTGATAAATGCCGGTCCGGCAATATCCAAATGTATCCAATCGTAGTTGGTAAAGTGTTCCAGGAATTTGGCAGCCGTTATCATACCGCCTGTGGGACCGCCAATGTTTTTGAGGTCGGCAACGTCTGACTTCAGCAGGTCGTTGTATTCACGCCACATGGCAAATTCGGTGCACCGTTCATATACTTCGCTGCCGCTGGCCATAACCATTGATTTGTATTTGGTTTTATTGGCCATTAAACCAATTCCGTAAGAACCTGTAACGGCTGCACAGGCTCCTGTCAGCGTAGCCAGGTCAATCACCAGCATAGGCTTGTATTTTTGTGCATACACAAGCGCATCGGCAAGAATCAAACGTCCTTCTGCATCGGTATTTTGCACCTCAACGGTTGTTCCGTCACTCATCGTAATTATATCATCCTGTACCAGAGCGTTAAGCCCAATGCGGTTGTCAGTTGAAGGAATCAATCCAACTACATGCAACGGCAGCTTATTGGCAGCAATGGCACTGATGGAACCAATTACGGCAGCCGCTCCTCCCATATCACATTTCATGGTGCCCATGCTGCCGCTTATTTTTAAATTGTATCCGCCTGTATCGTACACAACCCCTTTTCCAACCAATACCAGAGGCGCTTTATTTTTTGCACCACGCGGTTTATATTCAAGAATGCTGAATGTAGGTTCGTCAATGCTACCCGCGTTCACACCCAGCAAACCACCCATTTTAAGTTTTTTGATCTGCTTTTTATTGAGCACTTTTACGCTAAAGCCCAGTTTTTTCCCCTGTCTTACGGCAGCATTGGCAAGGTCGCGGGCATTCAGGAAATTCACAGGTTCATTTACCAGGTCCTTGGAATAACTGACGGCAGCAAGCAGGTTATTCAGCTCATCAATGTTTTGTTCTTTTATATTTTTGTCGTTTACAAAAATGTTTTCCAATGAATTTTTAGGTTTTTTACCTTTTATGTGGCGAAAAAACTCATAGTTGGTGAGCTCAATGCCTTCAACAAAAGCCAGTACCTGGTCTTTGTTAAAAACGGTTGTTGGGTTATATAATACAAGGCCCTTTACCGAAGCCGCATTGGCGGCTTTGCACAAACGTGATCCGAGTATGCGAATATCTTCGGCAATATTTTCGGGTTCTTCGGTTTTCCCCTTAAAATAAACGACTGCAAACGCACGTTTGCCGTTCGCATAAAGCTGTATGATATCCGATTTTTCTTTTTTAATGGAATCGGCAACCAACCCTTCAACAGTTGCAAAATCGGCCGGTACTTTTGCATGGCTTTTTGAAAAGAAATAGACTGTGCTGATATTCGCGTCAGCATTCCTGGTTTCCTTGTTTGGTTTTATCATGTTATTTGACGGTTTTTATTTTATAAACGCGAACAATTGATCAATTGCTTTTTCAATGTTGTTTTTGACTTCAATTATGCCTGCTTCCATCATGTAACAGGGAGCGGTTACGATTTTATTTTTTTCATCCACGCAAATTTCCCTGATGGTTTTCATTTCAGCCACGGCTCCTGTGGCTTGTACACCGCCCGATATGGCCGCTATATCATAGGGACTTTTTTCGGCTGTGGTACCAACAGTCACACGCAGGTTGATGTTTGCATTTTCAAGCGCTTTTGCAATAACAGTGGGTCCCATGCATAAACCGCATACGGGTTTTCCGGCTTTGACCATTGAAACAATGGCTTGTTGTACGCCAGCATGAATTTCGCCAGC
>DASPJQ010000236.1:0-4130 GCA_035628535.1 Flavobacteriales bacterium
GCATCACTTCAATCGGTAGATGTCAAATGTTGTTTTGTGATCAAATCATTTTTTATCATGCCTAGCTGGTTTGTCCAAGGCAGACGTGCATCATCAGCGTGCCAAAAAAACATACATCAGGGTTTCAACATGCGTTCATTTGCTAATTAACGCCATCACAATTGTTTTTTAAGGAGTCGTTGAACGCTATCGCGTTTCTCAAATTTGTTACTTAGTTCATCAGTTCCGGAAATTCCCATGCTGTAACATATCCTCCAATTTCTTCAGCATAAGCCAGCAGCTCGCTATACAAAGGAAAAGATGAGAGCGTGGCGGAATCACCAACAATAATTAATTTTTTACGCGCACGCGTCATGGCCACATTCATCCTTCGGGTATCTTTTAAAAACCCGATTTCTCCATTGTCATTGCTACGTACACAGGAAATGAGTATGATGTCTTTTTCCTGGCCCTGGAACCCGTCAATGGTGCTTACCTGTATGTTTGCTTTTTCACCAATCAGCTCTTTTAAAACGGTTACCTGTGCACTGTACGGTGAAATAATGCCAATGGTGTTTGCACCGGTGTGCTGCATGAACAGTTTCAGGTAACCCACGCAAAAATTAGCCTCTTCGCTATTTTGAATACTCAGGCTTTTTTCATCAACAGTTTCTGTATAACCACAACCAGCGGTATCAATGAACAAAAACGGTTTGTTCCAGTCCTGATTAATTTCCAGCGTCTGCGATTTTACCGAACCGTGTGCTGTTAACCCTTGTTTATAAAATTTTCTATTGGAGAACTGCATGATGTGTTCATGCATGCGGTATTGTTCGACCAGCATAATGGAAGGCAGATTTTTTTCCATGCCCGATTCAAAAATGCTTTTGGTGAAACCCAGCTTTTGGGCTTCATCACTTTTTACTGTAGGACCAAGTTGCAAATGATCACCGGCAAGGATAATTTTTTTTGCTTTCAGGGCGGCTATCCAAAAAACAGGTTCGGTGGCCTGGGTGGCCTCGTCAAAAAACAGGTAATTGAATTTTTTATCCCGCAAATGACCGTCATTGACCATGGCCGGTGTACAGCAAATAACCTGGGCGTTGTCAACCAGGTATTTTTCAATTTGCTCTTCCATTTCAATGGCCTCTTTGCTCATTTTTTTGGCTTCGGTATACAACAAATTGCGGTGTTCACGTTCCTCCTTGCCAAATACACGTTTGTATTTCCCTGCCATTTTATGCAGCTCATCCGATTTTTTTTTCAGCTCCCTGATGAGTTTAAAATTTTCATTATGCAGCAATTGATATTCAAGCGAGGCGTGGATGGTATTCTTTGAAATTTTTACAGGATTGCCCACGCGTAAAACACGTATGCCTCTTTCCATGAGTTTTTCGGTCATTACGTCAACGGCTGTGTTGCTGGGCGCGGTAAATAATAATTGCTTTTCGGTGTTTAGCAATTCATGGATGGTAGCGGCAAGGGTGGTGGATTTACCTGTGCCGGGCGGGCCATGCAATAAAAAAACATAACCGGTTTCATGAATAAAATTAAGCGCTTTGTTCTGAATATCGTTGAGGTGATTCAGTATAAGCGGATTTTTTGGTAAAGCAATTTCAGTTGCCGTTTCTTCCCCGTAAAACAATTCGGCCAGTTTTACAGCGTCTTTGTTTTTGCCGCTTTGCAATTCGCCCAAGGCGTTGCGCGCTTCCCTAAAGGTAAAATCATCGTGCAACACATAAATTCCCACTTTTCCCTCGCTGAGCCAGTCAGGCGGGTCATCCAGGCGCGTTGAAACCGTTAAGGCACGCTGCCCCGCTTTGGCCACGGTGCCTTCAAAATAAAACGTTTCATCCTGTTTACTGAATACGCGAACCTTTTTGCCGCTGGTAAATTGGTGCGTAAGTTCTATATTGTTAGGCCGCTCAATTTCTACAATAACACGTTCGGCCTTATCATACTCAATGCGTTTAATCATGACCGGGAACCAGCATTTGCCCTGTCGTATCAAAACGTTTAACGGAACCTGTTTGATTTGATCCACCGCCTCCTGCTTTTCATGCTGGTATTCGGCTTCCAGGCCTTGTTGCAGCAAGGTGATTTTTTTTAGCGCGCGGTCTGACAAATTCATTTGTAAATGTAATGGTAATTGAAACGCTTCAGAATACTTTAGTTTACTTAAGGTGTTCTCTGTGAAATCTCAGTTCCACTGCGCCTCAGTGTCAGAGAAAGCTCGTAACAATGCGACAGACATAACAACCAGAAATCAAGAACCGGGAATCCGAAATTCGAGGCCCGGAATTCAAAACCTATTTTTTCTCTTCCTCTTTTTTCAGTTCCGGCAGCTCAATCCAATCTTCAACAATTACCGCATCGGGAAACGAAGTGCTTATTGTATGGGCCCAATGTTCGGCCTGTAAACGGGTTCTGAAATTACCAACGCGCAACCTGAAATTGGGTTGTAAATAATCAACGTAAGCGGGGTTTTCGTTATACTGGCTTTGGTATTGCGCCCGCATGCTGTTCACATTGTCCTTGTCCTGATCAAAAACCAATTGCACACGGTAACCGCGAATGCGCACGGTGGGATCACTTTTTTGGGGTGTACCCATCCAAGTAACCAGGTCGGTTATTCGCTGATCCTTAATTACTTTAGACTCGCCAGGTGTTGCATTAAAGTCCAGGTCAAACGATTTTATTTTTGTATCATTGGATGTGGCGATTTTATTTGTGTCAGTGCCCGGGAACAATTTCCACTGGTCACCTTGTTGCGAAAAACAGGTAAATGAAATCCCAAAAACAACGACCAATAAGAGATTTTTCATGTTGTATGAATGCGTTTTGCAAATAAAGCACCATTTTCAACCGCTTTTTACGGGTGTTCGCTTTTTTATTCAGAATTGTGGTTAAAATCCTTAAAAACAGGGTAATTAGATTCTAAAATCCTGATTATGAAATCACCCAAAACCATCTTATTTAGAATCATTTTAAATTAATAGTGGTCGTGACAATTTTATGACAAAACGGAATCTCGAATGGGTTTGCCATATAAATTTGCCGCTTGAGTTAACGTACGTTTTAACGCATTTTAAGAATATTTATGGGTAAATGCTCTTCTTGGAAATTAAAGGGAATTACGCTCCTCGCGTCCCTTTATTTGTCTCTTGTTGGTTTTCAAAAATCTGCTTACGCACAGCCTGATGGCGAAAAAATTTTTACGGCAAACTGTGCTTCATGTCACCATCCCGTTGAACCGAAAGTGGGTCCTGCACTGAAAGGTGCAAAAAAGCGTTGGGCTGATGCCGGTGTAGCCGAAGAAATTTATAACTGGATTAAAGACCCCAGCACAACAGCTTCAAAAGTTCCTTATGCCAAGGACCTGAAAGCGCAGTATGATGCGAAAGGAACCCCAATCATGTCAGCACAAATGCTGAGCAAGGAAGAAATGGACGCTGTATTGGATTATGCTGATAATTGGGTAGACAAAGGCGATACAGGAAGCACTGCAGGTGTTGCACACGATAAAAAATATTTTGACGAGATGTTTGAAGAAGAAGGTAGCAGTTGGACCTTATGGTTAATTGTGCTTGGCGTAATATTTACAACCATTGCTTTGGGCATGGGTGGTGTGCGCAAGCAATTGACCGGTGCACAGCTTGCACAGCTTAATAAGCCTGTTGACGAAAGAACCACCTACGCTGGCGAAATTCGCAACTGGTTATGGCATAACAAAAAACTGGCTTCAGTGGTTGGTCTTGTTCTCACTTTCATGTTGCTCTCGGCAGGATGGTACGGTTTGAAAGACATTGGTGTTTACGAAGGTTACCGTCCTACACAACCCATCTGGTTCTCGCATGAGGTCCATGCCGGAATTAATAAAATTAACTGTCAGTACTGTCATTCAACGGTTGAAAAATCACGCCATGCAAGTTTGCCTACACCAATGGTGTGTATGAACTGTCATAAGAACATAAAGAAAGGAACCATAACCGGGACCGATGAAATTGCAAAAATCTATAAAGCGGTTGGTTTCGATCCGCAAAACAACGTGTATATCGAAAACGCCAAAACCGAACCCATCAAATGGGTAAAGGTTCACGCATTGCCTGACCATGTTTATTTCAACCACTCGCAACATGTGGTGGCCGGTA
>DASPJQ010000237.1:0-1406 GCA_035628535.1 Flavobacteriales bacterium
GATTCTGAAGGGACCACGATAGTTCATTGCTAACATAATTTCCGTTTTAAATGAGCAATTGATTTTTTCACTTGCTTCCTGTTTTCCAACTGCACTGCAGCAAAACAGGAATACCTGTTCCGGTAGGATTGCGTAAAAAAATGTGCCGTAGTTAATGCAGAGTTAGTATCCAGGGTAAGAAAGGGAAGTCAGCCAGACGAGCATGCAATTAGGCTAATGCGCATCATCTGCCTGAGCTTGTAATCTGCTGAAGCGTCTTATTAGTTAGCCAAAACCTTTTTCAATATAATAGGTAATGATGGTGCGTGAAAACAGATACCACGAAGCAACCGTGATGAAAGAAACAAACACAGCATACAAAGCCCCACGCCAGCCTCTTTTACCAATGAAGCCGTAATAACCATAAGCCCTGTAGCCAATTTCAAATAACAGGAAGAAAAAAATACCAATTAAATAAATTGGGCTGCCTTTGGTCAACAAGAGGTAGGGTGTAATAAACACAATGTAAAAAAGAGAAGTTATGCCTGCGAAAAACAGGTTGGCGACTAAGTGCTCGGTATAGTTAAAACCGGAGCGGCGAAAGAACAAGAAAAAAAGCAATGCGACAATTGGTGTCACAGCCATGTTTACATAATTGGAATACCGGGCCATGAAGTTGGAAGCCTTTTCCATTCGATCAAGTTTTGACAATCGCCGCTCACGAACGGTTGGATCTGGAATCTTCTGCACTTCAGTTCTTGCCTCATTCATGTTAATGGGTGCAGCCGGCCGGAAAGTCGTTTGAACAAATACAAACAAGCCTACCACAATCAGGTAAAAATTCAACGGAGGAAAATATTTTTTCCGCTTGCCTCCGATGTATTCCCGTGCAACCTGGCCTGGTTTGCGGACAAGCATTTTGATGAGAAAAAAAATGCCTTTGTCGGCATGGGTAAAGAAATGCACGAATTCGTGCAGAAGGTGCGATAGACTCAACCGGTGCTGCGCTGCTTTCTGCCCACATTGGCTACAAAACATCGCGTCTGTCGTTAGCGCTGCACTACAGTTTAAACAATTAGCTGCTTGCTGCATGGAAGACTAAGTTAAACGAAAAGAAAAATCAAACCTGTCTGAACCGATCTCTTGCCCTTGCTGTCTTTGGTAAACAGATTCCTTATCTTTCAATTCTCATTGCCTTTCCCTAGCCAATTATGCAATCAACCACACCGATCAACCATACTGCTCCAGATACTCCTAGTTTGAAAAGGGGTATCCGCAAGTGGGACCTGGTTCTGATGATCATCAACAGCATCATTGGTGCCGGCATTTTTGGTTTGCCTTCAAAAATTTACCAGTTAACTGGTGTTTACAGCATCCTTGCCTTCTTTGCTTGTGCCGTGGTGGTGCTGGTTTTTATTTTATGTTTT
>DASPJQ010000238.1:0-7457 GCA_035628535.1 Flavobacteriales bacterium
GAGGGTAACCTTCCAAACGCTTCTTTTATATAAACAAATTGACCACCCGCAGTTGGGAACATAGCCGCAAGTTCACCGTAAGCCAATGCACCAAATAACGTAATTATACCCGTAAGTATCCACGTAAACAACAACCATCCTGCACTGCCCAAATCACGGCTCATTTCGCTGCTCACAATAAAAATACCGGAGCCTATCATGCTGCCGGCTACGAGAAAAGTGGCGTCTAAAAGGCCGAGTGATTTTTTGGCTTCCTGTGACATAAAAAAAGGGCGGTGGTAAGCCGCCCGTTATACATTAGTTTTTATTATCAATGACGTTAGGATTATTGTCCATTAAGTTTTGATTGCCGATTTTACTTTTATAGCGGCTGTAACTAAAGTAAATAATCAAACCTACAATCATCCAGCCCAGCGCGCTTATTTGTGTTGCAGGCGGCAGGGAAATAATCATTGCCATACACACAAGCACAGCCATAATTGGCACCAATGGAACCAACGGTGTTTTGAAAGGGCGCGGAACATCGGGACGGCTCTTACGCAGGATCCAGATGCCGATACTTACAAGGACAAATGCAAACAATGTCCCTATAGATGTCAGGTCACCGGCAATAGATCCGGGAATAAAGCCCCCAAAAATACCTACGAACGCAAACAGGATCCAATTTGATTTGTACGGGGTACGGAATTTTGAATGCAGTTTTGCGAAAACCGGTGGTAGCAAACCATCATTTGACATAGAATAAAATACACGTGATTGACCCATTAACATTACAAGTATAACAGAGGAAAATCCGGCAAGAATAGCAATAGTAACTGAAGTTGAAAGCCAACTATATCCTGTCATGTAATGATCAATGGCATAGGACACGGAAGCCTCTTTTCCTGATTTCACAAAGTCGGTGTAAGGTGCAACGCCCGTTAGTACATATGAGAAGAGTATATAAAGTACAGTACAAATTGCCAACGACCCTAAAATTCCAATAGGCATATCGCGTTTTGGGTTCTTAGCCTCCTGGGCGGCCGTTGACACAGCATCAAAACCAATAAAAGCAAAAAACACAATGGCTGCACCGCGTAAAACACCTCCCCACCCGTGGTTCCACATACCGGAATAATCCTGCAGCACTTTTCCTTTTTCATTCAAAACCGGTGGAGCACCTTCAGGTATCATATACGGTGTATGATTTGCAGCATTGATAAAACCCCATCCTACTGCTATAAAAATTAAAACAATGGCAACTTTTACAAATACAATGATGCCGTTTACCAGGGCCGATTCTTTTGTTCCTTTGATTAAAAGCAACGTCAGAGCAAGAAGAATAAACAGGGCCGGTAAATTTACAATTCCGGTTACGCCTGCCTCTGAAGTTTCAAAAGGCGAATGGCACCATTCATAGGGAATAACCCCTCCGAGAAGTTTATTGAGGTATTCGCTCCAGGCTATTGAAACCGTTGCCGCGCCAAGTGCATACTCAAGAATCAACGACCAACCAATGATCCATGCAATAAGTTCGCCCATGGTTGCATAAGCATAAGTATACGCGCTTCCTGCAATAGGAATCATTGAAGCGAACTCAGCGTAGCACAATCCTGCAAATGCACAACCTGCAGCAGCAATAATGAATGAAATGGTTACGGCCGAACCCGCACCTTCGCCAGCAGCAGCAGCGGTGCGCACAAAAAGTCCTGCACCAATAATTGCTCCAATACCGAGTGCAATGAGCGCCCAGGCGCCAAGGGTACGTTTTAAACCCTTTTCCGAATCACCTGCTTCTGCCAATAGCTTTTCAAGCGATTTTTTTGCAAATAAATTTGACATGAATATAGTTTTGCTTGGTTAACGGTGGTAAATATAACTATTTTACCGGTTTAGCAAAGCACGCAATAATTTTTAAAATCCTCGTTCACAGGTGCTTGTTAATAATCAATCTCCATGATTTGCAAGGTTTTTAAGTAATTTCACCGGAAAGCCACACAATGGAAATTTTGCTTGCGAGCATATTTTTTATCGGTTACATGCTCATTACGCTTGAAACGCGCATTGATATTAATAAAGCGGCCATTGCACTGGTAACCGGTGTTGCCTGCTGGACTGTTTACATGCTGCTTGAAAAAGAAGCCGGTGTAATCAATGCCGAATTGTCCCATCATTTGGCTTCCATTGCCGAAATTTTATTGTTCCTGCTGGGCGCTATGACCATTGTAGAACTCATTGATGCGCACGATGGATTTCAACTCATTACCGACCGAATTACAACCACCAATAAAACAAAGCTGCTTTATATTATTTGTTTTACTGCATTTTTCCTGTCGGCCGTATTGGATAACCTTACAACTACCATTGTAATGATTTCTTTGTGCCGTAAATTAATGACCGATCAAAAAGACCGGATGGTCATGGCAGGAATGATCATTATTGCAGCCAATGCAGGTGGTGCGTGGAGTCCCATTGGCGATGTAACCACAACCATGCTTTGGGTAAAAGGCCAAATAAGCGCCACCCAGGTTATTTTGCAGTTGTTTATCCCATCGCTGGTTTGTTTGCTTCTCCCGTTGATGGTGATGGCTGTGCGTTACAAAGGGAATGTTACACGACCTGAAAATGTAGGCAGCAACAGCAACCTTGTAACCACGAAAAATGAAAAACAACTGGTGTTTTATGGCGGAATTTTTTTACTGCTGATGGTGCCCGTATTCAAGGCCGTTACGCATTTGCCGCCCTATATGGGAATGTTGGGAGCGTTAGGCGTATTGTGGTTGCTGACCGAACTGCTTCACAAGCAGAAAAAAAATGAAGACAAACATTTTTTAACGGTCACTTACGCCATTCGAAAAATTGATACACCCAGTATTTTATTTTTTTTTGGTATTCTGGCTATGGTTGCGTGCCTTGAAAGTACAGGTATGTTGCAACATTTGAGTTCATGGCTTGACCGGCAAATGGGAGATCCCGGTCTCATAGCGGTTTCAACCGGTTTACTGTCGGCCATTGTTGACAATGTTCCATTGGTTGCGGCAATACAGGGTATGTATGATCTAACAGTATTTCCAACGGATGCATACCTATGGGAATTTATTGCTTACAGCGCGGGAACGGGTGGTAGTATTCTTATAATTGGGTCGGCAGCGGGTGTGGCGGCAATGGGCCTTGAAAAAATTGATTTCATCTGGTATTTGAAGAATATTGGTTGGCTGGCGCTACTCGGTTTTTTAGCAGGAGCCGGTGTATATATATTGGAGCATAGGCTGTTTTTTGCCGGCTAAATCCTTCCGTTACTAATTTTATGAGTCCGCGTTTATTTAATTTTATCTTTGTTGCGTGGCAAAAAAAATAACCCTGAAATACGAGCGCGTTATTGAATATATACACAGCAGGTTAAACCCGCTGCAATTTTTGTTGTTGTCCAGTTTCCTGGTAGGGTTGACCGCGGCAACAGCGGCCATACTACTCAAGCGCATTGTGTTTCACCTGCACGACCTGATAACGTATAATTATAAACTTCAGTATAGCTACATCATTTATCTTTTATTTCCGCTTATTGGTATTTTTCTTACGGTGCTTATTGTAAAAAAAGTATTTCGTACCAAACTGGAAAAAGGAAATTCGCTCATTATTTATGCCATTCACAAAAAATCGGCCATGATCGATAAGGTGCATATGTACATGCACGTTATTACAAGTGCTATAACGGTTGGTTTTGGCGGTTCAACGGGATTGGAGTCCCCTATTGTGCTTACCGGTTCGGCCATAGGCTCCAATTATGCGCGTACGTATCAAATAAGTTATAAGGACCGTTTGCTGCTAATTGCAAGCGGGGCGGCTGCCGGTATTGGCGCAGCGTTCAATGCACCTATTTCAGGCGTCCTGTTTGCTTTCGAGGTAATTTTGGTGAACGCATCCGTTTCTGCTTTTATTCCGATTATTATTGCTTCGGCAACCGGGGCCATTTTATCGAAAATATTTTTAAAAGAAGGTATTTTATTGAATTTTAAGCTGAAAGAACCGTTTAATTATTATAACATTCCTTTTTATATTGTTCTGGCCCTTTTGTGCGGGTTTGTTTCGGTGGTATATGCGCGTATTTTTACCAGTACCGAATCATATTTCAAAAAATTAAAAATGAACGCCTATGGGAAGGCCCTTTTTGGTGGAATTTTAATTGCGCTGTTGTGTTTGTGTTTGCCGCCTTTGTTTGGCGAGGGCTACGCAAGCATTAAAAACCTTGCCGAATTGCATCCGGAGAAATTACTTGAGAAAAGCATTTTCAGGGAATTTTTCTCAAGCCCGTGGATGATTTTATTGTTCCTGGTACTGGTGTTTGTAGTAAAAGCCATTGCGGTTGGCATAACACTGGGCACAGGCGGGAATGGTGGTAATTTTGCCCCTTCGCTGCTGGTTGGGGCTTTCCTGGGCTTTTCATTTTCATACGCACTTATGTTATTCGGGTTTAAAGACATTCCAAGTAATAATTTTTGCCTGGTGGCTATGGCCGGCATATTGAGCGGGGTTTTTCATGCACCGTTGGCAGCTATATTTCTTATTGCTGAAATTACCGGTGGGTACGAATTGTTTCTGCCGCTCATGATCGTATCAGCCTTAAGTTACATGATATCGCGGTACTTTGATAACTATTCAATGGACACTAAAAAACTATTTTTACAGGGTGTATTCAAAAAAGAAAGCATTGATGATTTGGCCATAAAATCGATGCACACGGCCGACCTTATTGAAACCGACCATGCAACCATTGATGAAGGAATGCCTTTGACTGATGTGGTAAACATGATCATGCGTTCCGATAAAAATATTTTTCCCGTAATTACCAAGGAAAATAAGTTTACCGGTATTGTTAAAACCGATGATCTCAAAAAGTACATGCTTGATCCCGAATCACAGGCAGACCTGGTAGCGGCCGATGTACAAAGTGCAGCTTCGGCCATGGTACTTGACAGGGAACCTGTTTCCAACGTCATGAAAAAATTTGAAGAAGCCGAGGCGTGGATATTGCCGGTAGTGGATGAAGCCCTGCAGTACAAAGGTTTTATTACACGTACCAAACTGTATGAAAATTACCGTAACCAGATTTTGCAGATCAGGAATGAGGTCAAGCGAGTATAAGTTCGGGTTATTTCGAATTCCGGGACTTCATTGGCACGCTGGTGATGTCCTTCTCAGCAGCCCAGATTATAATAATTTTTATTGATTTGACCTGCAAGCGAACGTTGATTTTAATCGTATAGCGATTAAAAAAATCATGAATGGTCAGGACCATCAGTGTTATCAGCGTGCTGAAGGAAAGAGCTATTATTGCAGCCCCGGCATGGCCACATGTATATCAAGGCAATGGCTGCGTTCAGGATCAATTTCGGGGTCAGTCAACTTGCATTCACCGTAACCTTCTTTTACAACACGAATGGATTGAATGTTGTAGTCATAATAGCCCCCGGCATACCCGGCCGAATCAGTCATCAATTTCACAGTGTCCTGTTCGTATTCAAGGTATACTTCAAGGGCGTAAATGTATTTGCCGGTAATTTTATCGGTTGCAATAACTGTAATGGGGCAAACGGTGGTATCAACAACTACCGATTGATCAATGGTGATCTGGCATTCGCCTGATAAATTTACAGCAACGGTTGTTTCACCGGCAGGGGCTTTTTTTTCTCCGCCACAACCGGCAGCAACAAGTAATAACAGCAAAAATGGCGCCTTATTCATTTAAAAAATGAAAACACGGTTTTTTTGAAACCCACATATAACTTGTTGTCTTCTTCTTTGATTGGAAAAACTTCAAGATAAAGACCTGCGCCTTTTCCGTTTTCAAGGTCAAATGCATAGCGGTGCCAGGGGCAAATTACTTTTTTATCATTGGCACATATGCTTTTGCTCATTTCCATAAACTGGTGCGGGCACCGGTTTTCAAAAGCATAAATGCTGTCATCGGGATAACGGGTTAAACACATATCATATTTACCAACGCTCAAACGCTGTATCTTTTGCAGGGGAATCCTTTTTTTAAACTCCCCTGCATCGGATGAAATGCGTACCCACCGAATGACTTCTTTAAAAGGCATTTTTATTGTTTACCGTCAATATACTGATCAAGTTCTTTTGAATAGCTTGCAACCTTGAATGTTTTGCCCACCAGGTAATAACTGTCTTTGTCAACCGTATAATCATAAGCGAATTTGGCAAATTCAAATTTATAGCTTTCAACCTTGAACAGGTTGCATAATTCTGCCACTTGTTTACTGCTCAGCATGTTTTTCTTTACAATTGACTTGGCCTTGTCAATTTTATAGCTCTCCACGTTTTGCGCTTTTACAGCCGAAACAATTTCATTGAATTTTTCGGGGCTAACTCCCAGCGTTGCTGGTGCAGGAGGCGTGTTGTTAAAACTGGTATTGTTATTTGAGGATGACGATCTGTTTTCGGTGTACCAGTTCGTATACGTAACCGTCATGCTGGCAATGGTACTCATTCCACCACTGGCATTCATTTCAGCAACCAGCCGTTCATTTTGTTGCAGGTTAATGGTACCGTCAAAAACCAGGTTACCTGTACTGCCGTCACTGATTTTTACCGTAATTGTTCCGGCTGGTAAATCAAAGAACTTGTACACATTGCTGGTATTGGTTTGATACTGGTCGCCTACCAATGCAGTATGCTGGCCGTTACGGTTGATTTTTAAAAAAAATTCTGAAGCATGTGCTGCCTGGTTAGCCAGTAATCCCAATGCAGCCAGAAACGAAATTCGTGTAAAATGTAGATTCATAATAGTTGTTTTGGTTGGGTCCTTTAAGAATCGTGCCAAAAAAAAGCGTTAACATAAAAATAACAATTATTGGAGCAATACCCTGGCATTGGCCAGGGCCTCGGGCGTCAGTTTTTCTCCACTTAACATTTTGGCAATCTCCTCAATGCGGTTGTTTTCATCCAGTTTAATCAACCGCGACACAGTTTTGTTGCCTTTAGTGCTTTTTAAAACTTTATAATGGTATTTTCCTTTTACGGCCACCTGGGGCAGGTGTGTAATTGAAAATACCTGGATGTGCGAACTTATTTTTTTCATGATTTCACCCATTTTGCCTGCTACTTCACCGGAAACACCCGCATCAATCTCATCAAAAATCATGGTTTGTAAATTTTTTTTGCCGGCAATGATGCTTTTTATAGCCAGCATAAGCCTTGAAAATTCACCGCCCGAAGCCACTTTTTGTACAGGTTTCGGTTCACTGCCTTTGTTTGCTGCAAACAAAAATTCAATGCTGCAGTTTCCAAATACATTCAATTCAGTTGTTTCTTCCAGTTTCACCACAAAGCGTGCATGCGGCATATTGAGATCGGCAAGTATGGAAGCAATCTTTTTTTCCATCGGGCCAACCTGTTTTTGCCTCTCGCCAAACAATTCTTTTCCTTTTGCACGAAGGTCTTTTTCAGCTTTTTCGATTTCT
>DASPJQ010000239.1:0-2466 GCA_035628535.1 Flavobacteriales bacterium
GTTGCACCGTAATTATTAAAGGTCAAACAGGTTCCCTGGCAAACCACGTTGTTGGTAACAGTGGTGTAGGCAAGTGGAAACCATATTTCACACGCTTTGTAAATATCAATTACGTCTTCCTGCACCAGGCTCTCGCTTGCAACAGTCAGCGAACTGGCAGCTGATTCATAGTCCAGCACTTCGGCATTTGGTGCGTATGGGGCGCTGTTTTGGGTAGGGGATATAGCCGTACCGTTACACGAATTCCCGGTTTTTCCAATTCGCATGGCAACGGCCGAGTTGTTTCCGTTTCCTGCAAACGCATAACTGCTGTCAGAAAGTTGTACAACACCCGCAATTGCCTCATTGAAGCCCGTTGGACCAATGTTGAACCGTTGTGCATATTCAATGGTTCCGGTGTCATCAACTTTAATGAAACCGGCCGCTTCATCCCCAACATCATCCATAATGCCTGTGGCAATAAAACCGCCATCAAATGTTTCCTGAACCGAATAACCGGCATTGAACATGCCTATACCGTATATATTTGAAAATATAACACCTCCTGTTGAATCAAGCTTTGCAATCAAAAGGTCACCGCTTACGGCACCATAATTATCACTCGTACCGGTTACAATAAAATTTCCGTCACTCGTTACCGAAAGTTCATACGCCAAATCATTTCCAAGGCCGCCTGAATACGTGTTTGACCATTGGTAATTTCCTGTTGCATTTAATTTCATGAGGAAGAAATGATAAACCGTACCGCTTACATCCACATCACCTATAATTGCCAATCCGCCATCGGGGGTGTTCACAATATCGTGGGAATATTCGCCAATGCCCGATGCTGAAATGTTTTTTGTCCATAAGGTGTCGCCCAACTGGTCGGTTTTTATTACAAGTATGCTCGAAGTGGTAGGACCACCTGATGTATGGCCCGCAATTACATAATTGCCATCCGGAGTCTGAACAATGCCCTCGGCCGATGCATTCGCCCCGTACGTGTATTTTTTTGAGAACAAAAAATTTCCGTTAACATCAAATTTGGCCAGTAACATGCCAAATGATGTACCGTCATTGATATTTCCAACCACAACGTAGTTGCCTGCCGCATCCTGCATAAGGTCAATACCCATTTCGTTGTTGCCGCCTGCATCGGCATACGTACGGCTCCAGATTACCGTACCGTTCATGTCCTGTTTTGTCAATAAAAGGTCATTGGTAAGGGTTGTTCCTGAATAATACCATCCGGCTGTAACAATGGTATTGTCACTTGATCTGATTACAGCTTCGTTTTGTTCTTCACCACCGGGTGAATTGGTTTCGGTGTGAAACAAGGCCTGAGCCTGGATTAAAAAGGTGCCTAGGCAAAAAGTACCTGCTACAAATACTTTTTTAAGTAGTGATGAATGTTGCATTAGCGTTTGATGAATGGTTTTACAATTGGTGTCGGGTGTTTTTGAATCATAAAATATGCACTAAAAAATTAAATGTATCCAATTAATTAACGGTTCTTGAACTGTTTTTGAATTGGTACAAACTTAGATAAATTTTAATAGAAACAGGTCATTGCGGGGCTCATTATCGTTAACAAAACGCGAAGGTTTTAAACGTATTTAATTTTTGATTTCCAATCTATTAAGTGTGGCATGCATGTTCCATTCTCTAAAATGCCGAAAAAACATGCGGTATAAACGTACCGGATATAAAAAAAGCCCCTGCTTTGAAACAGGAGCTTTTTGCCATTTGAACGATGAAAATAAAACTTAGTTTTTAATGAAAATTTTTGTGGTATGTGTCATTGAATTAAGCGCTTCTATAAAATAAGTGCCTTTGGCGAAATTGGTTAAGCTAAATTGCACTTTATTGTAAATGGTTGTTTTTTGATCAACAATCCTGCCGGTAGCATCGCGAACCAGAATAGTATTTTGCTTATCAACGCTGCGGGCAAATTCAACAATAACCATATCATCAGCCGGATTGGGGTAAACGTTAAAATCATTTTTGTCGGCTGCGGGGCCGGTTATGTTGGTGGCAAGCATGCTTTTAGTACGCAGGTTTGAACGCGATGTGCTTATGCCGGCACGGGTAGGTGTACACGTTATAGGCCAAATGGTGCGTACACGCCATTCTCCGTCAGGGAACAAAGCATGGTCGGTATCGGTAAAATTAGTGGTTGTAGCAGCAAGTGTATCAATAGGTACCCAGGGATCGCCAATCGAATCTTTACGAAGCAAAACAAATTGCAGTACCGGACTGGGCGAACCTTCAATTTCGTAATCGTCCCAATCAAAATCACCTTCGGTAGGCTCATCGCAGAAAATAGTGCGGTGGTACAAACTCAGTGCACTTTCAACACCCAATGTGTCAACAGCCGAAATTTTATAACGCGAAGATGTAAAGTAGGTATCTACGTTTTTATCGGTATAACAACTCAAGCTGTCATAGTCAACCGAGTCAATGGCTACATAATTGGTGGAATGG
>DASPJQ010000240.1:0-1019 GCA_035628535.1 Flavobacteriales bacterium
AAAAATTACCGGGCTAATCAGATTCTGCTAATTTTGTTCCCCTTATTATGAATATTAAAATTACTTTACCCGATGGCAGTGTACGTGAATACCCAAAAGGCACAACTGCATTAGAAATTGCAAAGTCCATATCAGAAGGGCTTGCCCGCAACGTATTGGCTGCCGAAATTGACGGCACCGTGTGTGATGCAACCTTACCCATTAACAGCGATGCAAAATTAAAACTCCTTACCTGGAATGACGAAGGCGGTAAATCAACCATGTGGCACAGTAGCGCGCATTTAATGGCCGAAGCCATTGAAGCCATTTGGCCTGGTACCAAATTTGGCATAGGACCGGCCATTGAAAACGGTTTTTATTACGATGTTGATTTTGGCGATAAAACGGTTTCAAGTGATGATTTTAAAAAAATAGAGGATAAAATGGTTGAACTGGCTCGCCAAAAAAATGCGTATGTGCGCAAGCCGGTAGGCAAAAAAGAAGCCATTGATTATTTTACCAGAAAAGGCGATGAATATAAACTTGAATTGCTGGAAGGCCTGGAAGACGGCCAGATTACCTTTTACACGCAGGGAAATTTTACCGATTTATGCCGCGGCCCGCATATACCCGATACGGGTTTTATTAAAGCTGTAAAGGTGCTGAGTTTGGCCGGTGCCTATTGGCGGGGCGATGAAAGCCGCAAGCAACTGACCCGCTTATACGGCATAACTTTTCCCAAACAACAGGAGTTGACCGATTACTTGGTTTTACTGGAAGAAGCAAAAAAACGCGACCACCGCAAATTGGGAAAAGAACTGGAGTTGTTTACGTTTTCGCAAAAAGTGGGCATGGGTTTGCCCTTGTGGCTGCCTAAAGGGACGGCTTTGCGCGAACGCCTGGAGAATTTTATGCGTGCAGCCCAAAAAAAGGCAGGTTATGTGCAAGTGGTTACACCACACATTGGAAACAAGGATTTATACATTACCTCGGGACACTATGAAAAATACGGGAAAGACTCCTTTCAGCCAATTCATACA
>DASPJQ010000241.1:0-3192 GCA_035628535.1 Flavobacteriales bacterium
TTATTTTTGGTTATCCAAACAGTATAAACCATGCTAAAACACATCAAACCCCTAGTTATGGCGGGTATTTTTTGCTCTGTGTTATTGATGATTTGCTTAATCGCCTACAAACAACCGGAAAACAAAAAACGAAACGTATCGGTCACGGTTGATCCACCCTGCGTATTTTCCATTTCTCAAAAAGAAATCCTCACCCATAAGGAAATTGATTCTGTATTGAATTTATTCAAAAAGGTAACGTTTAAAGATTTGGATACTGAATATAAATCTTACAGTGACCCTGAAAAAAAATTCAGGAACAAGCTGTCCATGTCAACCTATTACGTGGTGCAGGGCGACCAGGTTTTTTTTCCATTGGTTGGCAAATACCGGGTAAAGGATTTTATTGTTCCTGACAAGTATTACCAGAAAAACATGAAAAACCTGTGCAACAACAGCAAACAATACTGGCTAACTGACAAAAAAATGCTGTATATGATGCTTGACCTTATTAAATTGCTTGAAAAGAAAGGATATAACAAATATGGATTTGAAGTACGTGTTGGCCACCGCCACCCGTATTGGAATAAAAAAGTATGGAGCGGGGCCAAATTCAGCCAGCACATTTACGGTAAGGCGGTTGATATAAAAATTGGCGATATCAACAATGACAGGCGCACCACGCAAAAAGACAAAAAAATTGTGCTGGATATGCTCGAAAAAATCGTAGGTAACAAAGGCGGAATCGGGAAATACCCAAAAACCATGTGTGTGCATTTTGACTCAAGGGGATTCAGGGCGCGCTGGGACCACCAATAGAATGTTGAATCAGATGAAAGACAAATCGGTTGTGCCGTTAGATGAATGCAGGGTCTGATTATTTACATCGTGGATCTCTCCAGGTTTAAATGGCGCATCGTGTGCTGTGGCGTTTTGCATTTCCTCCAGGAAAGCAAGTATGGCTTCCGGGTCTTCAGGAGTAATAATAACATAATCGCCCGCATTTGAGTTTTCAATGGCAAACCGGAGCGCTTTAAGCGTTTCCGGAATAAGGTCACAGGGGACTTCAGCGTTTGATTGCCTGATACCCTGTATAATCAAGCTGCTTATTTCCTCAACTGACCGGCCACGGGTATCGTCATCCACACGAACAATAATTTTATCAAAAATTCCTGCAGCAATTTGTCCAATTTCAACAATATCTTCGTCCCTGCGGTCGCCCACACCGGTAACAATACCTGTTTTAACCGCGTCAATTTTTTTCAGCATATTGCCAAGGGCTATGTAACCATGCGCGTTGTGCCCATAATCAACCATGACGTTAACATCATTTATTTTTATAATATTTATCCTGCCCGGAAGTTTTGTTGGTGAAGGTTCAAACGTGCGCAATGCCGCCCTAACTTTTTTCATGTCAAATTTCTGTGCATAGCATGCCAGTACCACAGGCAATACGTTTTCAATCATAAACTCGGCAAGGCCGTTAAATGTTACCGGTATATTGGCTACATTTTCAACAATCATTTCTTTTTGTCCATGTGCAATTACAATATTGCGGTCATGGTCCAAAAAAGCGGCAAGCCCTCCGTTGGCGCAATGGTTTTTAATCCGATGGTTCATTTCCAATCCAAATAGGGCTACCTGCGCGCTTACCTGGTTACGCAAATCGTAAACCAAATCATCGGCCGAATTCAATATGGCATACCCCTCGGGATTTACAGCCATGGGTACAACCGCTTTTACCCGCGCCAAATCTTCAAGCGTGTCAATGCCTTTTAGCCCGAGATGGTCTGACGCCACATTGGTAAGTATGCCCACATCGCAACAATCAAAAGCCAATCCTGAACGAATGATACCACCACGCGCGCACTCCAGTACAGCAAAATCAACTGTTGGGTCATTCAACACCACGGTGGCGCTTTTTGAACCCGAGCAATCTCCTTTATCAATTTGAACGTGATCCACATAAATTCCATCGGTACAGGTAAACCCAACATGAAAACCTTGTGCGTCTGCCATATAGGCCATTAAGCGCGTAGTGGTTGTTTTTCCATTGGTTCCTGTAACGGCAACAATTGGAATACGCGATTTTGCGTAGCGTGGAAACATAAGGTCAACAATGGGATCGCCAACATTGCGCGGCTTACCTTTTGCCGGAGTTATATGCATACGCAAACCGGGTGCTGCATTTACCTCCAATATTACCCCTCCGTTTTCGGTAAGCGGAGTTTTAATGACGGGTGCCATTATATCAATTCCACAAATATTCAGGCCAATTAATTTAGCAGCGCGTTCGGCCAGCCAACGGTTTTCAAGGTGCAATTCATCAGTTACATCAACGGCTGTACCGCCTGTACTTAAATTTGCCGTAAATTTCATGTGCACAACCTCGTTTTTTGCAGGTATGCTTTCAAGCGTCATGTTATGTGCCGCAAGCAGCTCAAGCGTTTGTGTATCGATCGTTATTTTGGTAAGATTTTTTTCATGGCCTTCACCCCTGCACGGGTCATCGTTTACACGTTGTACCAATTGTGCAACGGTTGAAACCCCGTCACCGATTACCATTGCCGGTATGCGTTGCGCAACAGCCACTACTTTATAGCCTACAACCAAAAAGCGGTAATCGTTCCCTTGAATGAATTTTTCAACAATAACCGAATCGGAATGTTTTTTTGCCAGCCAAAAACCTTTTACAAGGTCGTTATAATTGCGGATGTTTCCCGTTATACCGTTTCCATGATGCCCGTCAATGGGTTTTGTAACCAGTGGGAACCCCGTTTTCTCAACTGCCGCAATCAGTTCAGCTTCGCTTTGTACCACAGTGCCTTCAGGAACCGGTATAAGGGCTTCGGCCAATATGCGCTTGGTTGCTTGTTTATCGCAGGCAATGTCAACCGATACATTACTTGTGCTGTCACAAATGGACGCTTCTATTTTACGTTGGTATTTTCCCTGGCCCAGTATTACAAATTTACCGCCTGCAATTTTGCGAACAGGTATATTACGCCTTAAGGCCGCTTCAATAATGGCATTAGTGCTGGGTCCCGGATGCAGTTCAAAGCGTAACTTTTGAATGGTACTTTTTGCTTCTTTGAACCCGCTGGGTTTACCATCACATACGGCATTAACAATTTCAAGGGCCTTATGCGCGGCTTCAATACCTACCTCCTCTTCCTGGTAACCAAAAACAGCGTAATGGTTTTTCCCGAAATA
>DASPJQ010000242.1:0-1150 GCA_035628535.1 Flavobacteriales bacterium
TGTGTGGGCCGTTTTTATTTATACCTACCCCAACCGCACCTGCCAAAGCCCTGTGTTTACTGGCTATTCCAATTGGTTCAACAAAATTCAAAACAACTTTTTTGTGGTCTAAAAGGCGGTTCGAACCAAATTTTTTCAAAAATGATTTTATTTCAGATAAATCTTCGCTAAAAGCAAGTTTTTCCGCATCCCGCAAGGCTTTCAGAAATTCCCGCGCAAGTTCGAACCATACAACACCCCTTTTACCAAAATTTTTGATTTGGTCTTGTAAGTCAACCTTCGTTTTTAGTAATTCTTCTTTCCGGCTTAAATAATCTTCCTGATCAATGAAGCCGTCAAGAAAGCCATTTATAAGCTTGTCTAACTTCGCGGTAGTTTCCTTTAATTGGTTTTCCAAATTTTGGTAAAAGGTCTTTCCCGTTTCAATATCCTCCCGCTGCCTTTGTTCCAGGCATTCCAATGCTAAATCTGCTAAACCCGTTGGTAAAACAACCTTTGAAATTTCTTCGCGCAAAAGGTTAAGCAAAACCACGTCTTGTATATATGGCTGCGTGCATTTCACACCCATTCGTTTACTGCACCTGTAATAAAGAAATTTGCCTTGTTTCGCATATTGTGCAGTAATCATTCCTCCACATTCGCTGCATGTAAGTAAACCCGTAAATGGAAAATTATAACTCTTTGCGCGTAAACGTGGTTTTGCTTTTCGTTTTATTTCTTCCTGCACCTTTTCAAAGGTTGTTTTATCCACTATTGGGTCAAACTTACCCTCATGAATTTCTCCGTGCATATGAATCAATCCTAGGTAAATCGGGTTTGTCAGAATCCGCAATACCGATGCCTTGCACAAAGGCTTTCCATTCTTGCTCTGCATTCCCCACAAAGCCATGCGTTGGCTCATAGTCGCTAATGAATGGTGCCCTTCAGCAAATTCATTAAATGCTTTTCCAATGATTTTTGCTTCGGTTACATCAACATCTAAATTTCTTGTTTTCGGATTGTTGATGTAACCTTTGGGTGCCAATGTCGGATATTCGCCACGCCTTACCTTATGCTTAATGCCACGCTTTACATTCTCTGAAAGGTTATCGGAATAATATTTTGATTGTCCGAATGCAACTTGCAGCATAAATTTTCCTTGCGGAGTTGG
>DASPJQ010000243.1:0-22388 GCA_035628535.1 Flavobacteriales bacterium
ATACAGCTGGAACTTTGGTGATGGAACAACCAGTACATTGGCTGCACCAACACACACGTTTGTGGATGCTGGCTGCTATGATATTTCATTGACCATAATTACAGCTGATGGATGTACTGTTGATACGGTTATCAATGATCAGGTTTGTGTATATGATTTCCCAATTCCTGACTTTGTGTTCCAGCCGCAAACTACTACAGTATTTAATCCGGAGATTACTTTTACAAACATGACCATTGGCGGTACAACATACGATTGGGATTTTGCCGGACTGGGAACAAGTACACTTGATAATCCTGCATTCACTTTCCCTTCAAGCAGTGGAGGTGTTTACAACGTATGCCTGACAGCTGTCAATGCAAGTGGTTGCGTGGCACAGGTATGTCACGAGGTAACCATACAGGACGAGTTCCTCATCTATACACCAAATACGTTTACTCCTGATGGTGATGGCGTAAATGATATATTTATCCCAATCATCCAGGGTCATGATCCTGCCACTTATGAATTCTATGTATTTGACCGTTGGGGTGAAATAATTTTCAAAACAACTGATTATACTCAAGGTTGGGATGGTATGCACAAGGGAAGCAAGAGTAAAGAAGATGTATACGTTTGGAAAGTTCGTGTGAAGAAAAACATGGTTGAAGAAACCCTTGATTTCAATGGACATGTTAACCTGTTGCGGTAATTATTTTAAACAGACAAGCTACACTAAAAATGAATAAACTAAAAATAGCGCTCTCACTGATTTTTGCTGGCTCGGCCAGCATTAATCTTTTTAGCCAGGTGGTAACGTTCAATTATACCGGAGGGGTTCAAACCTATACGGTTCCACCGTGTGTGTTTACACTAAATGTTACTGTTGAAGGAGCTGAAGGGGGTGGTTCAAACGGAGGTGATGGGTCCATCGTGACGGGTTCTATTGCAGTAACTCCTGGCCAGGTTCTTCAGGTTTATGTTGGAGGTATGGGTACAATTACAGGTGGAGGCTTTAACGGTGGCGGTATTGGAAAACCGGGGTCATCGGGTTCAGGAGGAGGCGGAGGGGCATCCGACATTCGTGTAGCCCCTTACGCATTAGCGAATCGCGTAGTGGTTGCCGGTGGTGGCGGTGGAACCGGTGGCGGCAGCACTGTTGCCGGTGGTGGTTCAGGTGCAAACCCAAGTGGTACAACTGGTATAGCTTCTTATGGTAGTCCCGGTACGGGTGGTACAGCTACTGGAGGCGGAACTGGCGGTGCTCCCTGGGGGGCTTGCGGTATGGCCGGAGGAAACGGAGGCTTAGGTATTGGTGGTGCAGGTGGAACAGACGTATGTTACGGCCTTGGCCCAGGAGGCGGAGGTGGTGGCGGGCGCTATGGTGGTGGCGGAGGTGGTGCTGACGATTATCCATCCTTCCCGCTTGGCGGAGGTGGAGGCGGAGGAGGATCTGACCTCGTACCAGGCGGTGGGTCTGGAACAACTGGTGGCAATACAGGGCATGGATCAATAACAATTACTCCTGTAGGCGGAGCGTTAACCGTATCGGTTACACCTTCAGCACCTTCAATCTGTGCAGGCGGAAGTGTAGCATTAACCGCATCGGCTACAGGTGCAATTTCTTACACCTGGTCACCCGCTACTGGATTATCAAGCACATCAGGAGCAACCGTAACAGCCAGCCCGGCCGTTACAACAACATACACGGTCACCGCATCAACTGGAACATGTACTGGCACAGCCACCGTTACAGTAACAGTAAATCCTTTGCCTGCAATTACCTGTACTCCTGCAGCACCGGCTATATGTAGCGGATCAAGCGTTGCGTTAACGGCCAGTGGTGCATCAACCTATAGCTGGTCACCAGCTACAGGTTTGAGTGGTACAACCGGTGCAACAGTTACATCAAGCGCAACAACAACAACAACCTATACAATTACCGGAACCAGTGCCGCGGGCTGCGTGAATACTGGTTCAGTTACTGTAACAGTAAATCCAAACCCAACCGTGAGTTGTACTCCTGCCGCACCTTCAATTTGTACGGGAGGCAGTGTGGCATTAACGGGTAGCGGAGCCTCAACCTATTCATGGTCTCCTGCAACAGGTTTGAGTGCAACTACCGGAACAACTGTAACAGCCAGTCCTGCTGCCACTACAACTTATACCATTACCGGTACAAGTGCGGCAGGTTGTACAGGTACAGCCACTGTGACGGTTACAGTTAATCCAACACCAACCATAACATGTACACCAGCAACTCCTTCTATATGTTCAGGAGGAAGTGTGTCTTTAACTGCAGGAGGAGCCTCAACCTATTCATGGTCTCCTGCAACGGGGTTGAGTGGAACAACGGGAACAACTGTTACGGCCACTCCAGCCGCAACCACAACCTATACCATTACGGGTACCAGCAGTGCGGGCTGCGTAAACACAGGTACCGTTACCGTAACAGTTAATCCATTGCCCACCATTACCTGTACGCCTGCGGCACCTGCTATATGCAGCGGCTCAAGTGTTACATTAACAGCGGGTGGAGCATCAACCTATGCCTGGTCGCCAGGAACAGGCTTGAGTGGAACAACGGGAGCAACTGTTATCTCAAGTGCTACAACAACTACAACATACACTATAACTGGAACAAGTGCAGCTGGCTGCGTAAATACAGGGACCGTTACAGTAACAGTTAATCCATTACCAACAATAACCTGTCCAAGTGCCAGCATTTGTGCCGGTGGAAGTGCAACGCTTACTGCAAGCGGGGCCGTATCGTACACGTGGTCGCCTGCAACAGGTCTTAGCGCTACAACCGGCACAACGGTTACCGCAAGCCCTGCAGCAACTACAACCTATACCATTACCGGTACTGATATAAATGGTTGTGTAAACACGGGTACAACTACGGTAACCATCACACCACAGTTAGATGCCACCATTACTCCGGCAGGACCATTCTGTCAGAACAATGGAGCAGTTACGCTTACGGCTGTTGACGGAGGAGGAACCTGGAGTGCAACCTGTGGAACATGTATTACATCTGCCACTGGTGTATTTGATCCTGCTACAGCAAGTGTTGGCGCAAATACCATTACCTATACCATTACCGGTTCTTGTGGCGATACGCAAACAACTACCATTACGGTAAATGCTGTTCCTGACGTTACGGCTACACCGGCTACATCAACCATTTGCAGCGGTACTGCAACAAACATTGCGTTAACATCAAGTGTGGGAGGAACAACGTTTAACTGGACCGAAAGCTCAACTAACGTAACTGGTGCTTCTGCAGCAAGCGGTGCAACCATTGCACAAACGTTGACCGCTGCCAGTGCACCCGGTGGAAGCGTTACCTATACCATTACCCCAAGCACGGCAACATGTACAGGAAATCCTGTAACAGCCACGGTAACGGTTGAAGATGTAGTTATCAATTCAATCAACACAACCAATGTAAGTTGTTTCGGATTGTCAGACGGTACAATTACCGTGAATGCAACCGGAGCAGCTACATATAATGACGGAACAACAACCCAGGCCTCAAATATATTCACTGAGCCAGCCGGAACGTATACAATAACAGTTTCCAGTCCAAACGGTTGTACAGCTACCGGATTCGCAACCATTACTGAGCCTACTGCATTGGTTGTACCAACTTCACAAACCAATGAATCATGTTTTGGTGCATGCGATGGTGTTGCCGGGACGGCCCCAACAGGAGGAACGGCCCCTTATTCGTATGCATGGACGGGAACAGTTGCAGGCAGTGTTCCATTTGTAAGTTCGCTTTGCAGCGGTGCGTATAGCGTGACCGTTACCGATGCCAATGGCTGTAGCCTGAGTGCAAACTATACTATAACCGGCCCACCGGCTGTAAGCATTACTTCAGTAGTTCCTACATCGCCTTCGTGTAATGGTGGTTCGAACGGAACTGTTGTGGTGAACGCTTCGGCAAGTGCTGTTACATACGTAGTTGGGCCGTTTACGCAAACCACCAACACGTTTACCGGGATGTCGGCCGGTACGTATACGGTTACTGTTTCAGATGCTGCAGGTTGTACAGCCACAACTACTACTACCGTTACTCAACCAAGTGCGTTGGGTGTAAATTCAGGCCCCGCGTCAACCATTTGTTTCGGACAATCGGCAACTGTGTCGGCTACCGGTACGGGTGCAACTCCCGGCTACACCTATACCTGGACCGATGCTGGCGGTGCAACTGTTGGTACAAGCGCTTCAACGCTTGTTGCACCAACTACTCCTGGAACAAATGTGTATACAGTTTCGGTTAATGATAACAATGGCTGCGGTCCTGTTACAACAACGGTAACGGTTACCATGAGTCCGCCATTAACAGTTGCGGCTTCGCCTGACCAGTCAGTTTGCCCCGGCAGCTCGGCAACCATAAATACTACAACAGCAAGTGGAGGTACAGGCACTTATACCTATGCATGGACCAACAGCGCTGATGGAAGTGTGTTGAACGGAGCTTCACAAACGGTTACACCTGTTGTTTCACCCATCACCTATACAATTACATTGAGTGACGGATGCTCACCAAGTGTAACCGACCAGGTCACTGTTAACTGGTATACCTTGCCTGCTGTAACCTATTTGATTAATGGTACCCAGGGCTGCACACCTGTCACTACTTCATTCTCCAGCACAACGGCTGCCGGAGCAACTGCAACCTACAGCTGGAATTTTGGCGATGGTTCAACCAGTACGTTGGCTGCACCTACCCACACATTTGTGGATGGTGGCTGTTATGATATTTCGCTTACAATCATTACATCGGACGGATGCCAGGTTGATACTATTATACCAAACCAGGTTTGTGTATACGAATATCCTGTGCCTGATTTTGTTTCCCAGCCTCAAACCGCAACCGTGTTTGATCCTGAAATAACATTTGCAAACATGACGTTGGGCGGATCAACTTTTGATTGGGACTTTGGGGGGCTGGGTACAAGTACGGTTTCGAATCCTGTGTTTGTATTCCCGTCATTGCAGGGTGGAGTTTACAATGTATGCCTCACAGCCACCAGTGCCAACGGTTGTGCGGCCCAGGTATGCCACGAGGTGACCATTAAAGACGAGTTCCTGATTTATACGCCAAATTCATTTACGCCTGATGGCGATGGTATCAATGATATATTCATACCGGTAATGCAGGGCTTTGATCCGGCACGGTATGAATTCCTGGTATTTGATCGCTGGGGTGAAGTAATTTTCAAAACCACTGATTATACGCAAGGGTGGGACGGTATGCACAAAGGCATAAAAAGCAAGGAAGATGTTTACGTGTGGAAAGTGCGTACGCGTAAAATTGACGTAGAAGAAACCATGGATTTTGAGGGACACGTCAACCTGTTGAGATAATACTCGCTAGAAATTAAATATCTGTGGCCCTGGGTTATGTGACCAGGGCTTTTTTTTTGACTTAATAAAGTTCGCGGTTGTTTGACAAGGCTGCTAAAACACTTTAGTAGCTTTGAAAAAAGCAACTTTGAAAAGCCAGCTGATGTGCAGTATTCGTTATACATTACTGATGTCAGGGGCAAATTATATACGACCAGCAAAATTTGAAAGCCAACACGGTTTACTCAATAGTATAATGCATGTTACCGCAGGTATATATTTTATAACTATTGGACCTGCCTATAATGCTACAGTTACCAAATCATTGCCATTTTAATTTGCAGATAGAATTACTTGCCTAACCACATAAGTCCCGGTCGTGCAGGAAACCGGTTTTTTTTTTATGCGTATAAACCTGTATGAAATTTGTTGTGATATCGGACACGCATGGTAAGCACGCCAGACTAAATTTACCACCAGGCGATGTACTGATCCATGCAGGTGATGTATCGGGTAGAGGAATTGAGCATGAAATCATGGATTTTTTGCAATGGTTTGCCAAACAACCTTTCAAATACCGTGTTTTTATTGCGGGTAATCATGATTTCTTTTTTGAAAAATATGCCGATGAACATGTGCGCAAAATGGTTCCTGATGGCGTTATCTACTTAAATGACAATGGAATTAGTATTAAAGATATTTATGTATGGGGAAGCCCGGTACAGCCCTGGTTTTATGATTGGGCCTTTAACCGAAGGAGAGGCGAAGACATTAAAAAACATTGGGACCTTATTCCTGTCAATACCGATGTGCTGATTACCCATGGCCCGCCCGCCAACATACTTGATAAAACGGTACACGGTCAAAACGTAGGTTGTAAAGATTTACTGAAACGAATTGAATTTATAAAACCGAAATTTAATGTGTTTGGTCATATTCACGAGGCTTACGGTGTAATGAAAGTAAATGGAACAACATTTATTAACGCCAGCGTTTTGAACGAACGGTATTTGCTGGTGAATGAGCCCGTAGTTTTTGAAATTTAAAAATTCTGTCATCAACGTTGTGGTCCTGTTACATTTGTGCATGCAAAAAGAATCGCTTCTTATCTGTTCAAAATATGATGAATCCATCCAGCGCCTTGCCGAAGCCCTGGATACACTCTTGGTATCATCATTAAAAAGCATACAGGAATTTCCCGACCCAAAAGCCAATATGGTTGCATACGGTTACGCCAATACCTACAAGGATATGATTTGCACCATGATTTTTTCCAAAACAGAAATTAAGCTTGGATTTTATAAAGGGAGCGCATTGCCTGACCCGGAAAAACTATTGACAGGAGCAGGAAAAGTGCACAGGTATGTTGCAATTAAAAACCTGACTGATGTAAAAAATAAAGCTTTAAAGAAATTGCTGGGTGAAGCGTTAAAAGCATGGAACGTACGCAGCAAATAGATTAACAGAATCCTCATTTTTCTTTACATGTATTTATTAGTATTTGTAAGTTAAGTTATAATTTTAAGTAACGGTTATCATGAAAATCAGCGTTATCCGCATTTGATCCGTTCAAAAATCTTCTTCCAAATTGAGAACATTTTTTTGTTTTTTCTCGTTTTGATAATTTTACCGCATCGGGAATAGTTCTTAATTTGCTGCTTTTCATATACTTATCTTATTCAAGGACTGGTGGCACATCAATCGCTACACAGTACTTGAAATTAAACCAACAGAAAGGAGCCGAGACATATGAAAAAGATATTTGCCGTGGTAGCGTTCCTCATTAGTTTGAACCTGCAGGCACAAAACGCAGTCGGTCTTCGCGTAGGAGGAACTTCGGGCGTTACCTTTAAACACTATAGCGGATTAAATGCATACGAATTTATTATTGGCGCATGGCCAAATGATTTAACCATTACAGGTTTATATGAGCGTTACGATCACCTGAGTGATGACCCGGGATTTAGTTTTTATTACGGTGCTGGTGCACACGCAGCATTTAATACATACCGCAGGGTATATTATTATGACAGTTACCGTGACCGTTGGTGGTATGCGCAACGTGGTGGATTTGGCGTTGGCATAAATGGAATTATAGGACTTGAATACGCGTTCCGCGAAATTCCCCTTGCTCTCTCACTAGACCTTAAACCTTTTATTGAAATAAATACCGATGACCACATTTATTGGTCACCCGACCCGGGTCTTGGTGTAAAAATCAAATTTTAAAATGTAAGTAAAATGAAATCAGTTAGTAAATTATATATAGCCATATTTTCGGCACTAACCATGCTGTTTGCATGTAGTGAAGACAAAACAACAACAACAGCCGAAGATCAATACAAAGACAGGGAAGATGATTACCTGGCTGAAATACACGAAAAAGATTCGGTAATTAAGGAAGTATTTACTTCAATGGATGAAATTGAAGAGGAAATAAACGTGGTAAAACTTCAGGAGAACATTTCAACCATTACCACTACCGATGCCGAATTGACCACTGCCCAAAAGGAAAAAATTAAGCAGGATATACGCGTGCTGGGCGATTTGCTTGCTGAAAACAAGAAAAACATTGCTTCACTGCGAAAAACTATTGCACGGCATAAAGGGAGCGAAAAAGATTATTCGGCTAAAATAAGCGACCTTGAAAAAACCCTGGCATTGCGTGAAGAGGCCGTACTGGGCTACCAGTCGCTGATTGCGCAACTTGACAAGGACGTAAAAACGCTTACGTACAAAGTTGACAGTTTGAAAAACGAAAACCGTATTAAGGCTGATAACCTGTATGCACAGGACCGTAAAATGAACACGGCATGGTATATTATTGGCACCAGGCGTGAATTGAAAGACAACGGATCGGTAACGCCTACTGGCGGTGTGCTTGGTATTGGACGAACCCTGTCGGTAAACGCAGGCATGTCCAAATCAAACATGCACGAAATAAATATTCTTGAAACAACCTCCATTCCCGTTAACAGCACAAAATTGCAAATCCTTAGCTCGCACCCGTCAAATGCATACACCTTGCGTAAAGAAGGCAAAAAAATAATTTCACTCGAAATACTGGATCCAAATGAATTCTGGAAGAGTTCAAAATACCTTGTATTGGAAGTGAATTAAAATATACAAATAGTGGCTCCCTGTTAATAGTTCTTTATTTAACAGCGCATAATCTCCTTTTTCAAAAACAGGGAGCCATTTATTTTTATGATACTACCGGGCAGCAAAAGCTGCTACGTATAAAATATGAAAAGTCACCGGGAAATCAGTGACCATTGAAGAAAGAAAAGTAATGAAAAACAGGCAGGCAATATTTTTTCTGTTGCGATTCTCATTGGCCATTCTACTGGCCATTGGCATTATTGTTACGGCCGGTTACGTGGCCTACCGAAGCCTTGACAAAATGGTTGACACAATAAAAGCCGAAGGCAAGCCCAATGTTGCCCTTGATCTTTTAAAGGACATACAATTTGATTTGACAGATGCCGAACTGAACGCGCGCAGCTATGCAACCAGTGGTGATACAGGGAGCGTTCAATGGTTTTATGAAAACATTGAGGACAGCCAGAAAAAACTGGATGAACTTAAACGGCTTAGCAAATTAAACCCTTTGCAGGTTGACCGCATCAATGAAATAAAAGGGTTGGTTGACCGCAAAAAAGACGTGATGCAGGATTTAATAACCCTGAAAGAAGATTCGGCTACAGCCATGGTCCAATTGCAGCATTTCAAAAAAAATATAACCAGTTTAAAAGACAGTGATACTGCAAAAGCTGAAACTGAAAAAGCCGAAAAACGGAATTTTATTCAAAAACTCTTCAGAAAAAAAGAAGAAAAACTGATTGATGAACCCACCCCAATAGCCAACAACCATATAATTGCCAATTTGTCAAAACAACTGGATGAACTTACCGTGCAGCAGCGTGAGGCCATACTTAAAAAACAATTGCAGGAGCAGCATGTTATTGAACAGGATCGGCTTATATCATATAATATACGCCAGTTAATTGAAAAAATTACCCGTGCCGAATACAGAAACAGTGTCAATACAGCAGCCCGTTCAAAGGAAAGCGCAGCCGGTGCAACCCTTATGATTTTTATTTTGAGCGGGCTTACTATTTTTGTGTTGGTGGTTAGCGGCATTATTGTGTTTAAATACATCAAAACAAATCAGCGTTACCGCAAGGTACTTAGCGAATCAAAAAACCGTGCCGAACACCTGGCCAAACAACGGCTTGAATATTTGTCAAACATGAGCCATGAAATACGCACACCGCTAAACGCCATTGTTGGATTCAGCGAACAGTTGAGTAAAAAGGACCTCCCGCCTGACCTGGAACAGAGTGTACGCATTATACGCGAATCGTCAGAGCACCTTTCGCAATTGATAAGCGATGTGCTGGACCACGCAAAAATGGAAAACGGCAAATTTACACTCGAAAAAATTCCATTCAGACCCATGGAAATATTCCAGCAGGCTTTTGATTTTTTCAGGTCAGAAGCGCAGAAAAAAGGTTTGCAGCTGAGTTTATTTTATATTAACAATATTCCTGAATACATTGTGGGTGACCCCATGCGGTTGAAACAGGTATTGTTAAACCTGCTTTCAAATTCCCTGAAATTTACAGCCCAGGGATACATTAAAATGGAAGTGCAAAGTGTAAGACAAAACAATGAAACAATTGTGCTGAAAATTAAAATCAGTGATTCCGGCATTGGAATTCCACATGAAAAGCAAAAACATATTTTTGATGAATATACCCAGGCGGCAGCGCACATAACACGCAAATACGGTGGTACCGGCCTTGGTCTTAGCATTGCCAAAAAACTTGTTGAAATACAAGGAGGAACCATTAAACTCGAAAGCGAAGTAAACAGCGGCACAACTTTTGAGTTGAATTTGCCTTTCGAGCTGAATTACGATGCGATTCGTGTAAAACAAAAATCGGTTTTCTTTAAAGACCTGCAGGCCTTGCAAAAACTAAAAATTTTAGCAGCCGATGATGAGAATTATAACAGATTGTTGTTGGAACACATATTTAATAAATGGAACGTAAAACTTGATTATGCCATTGACGGGCTTGAAGTACTTGAGAAAGTTGAAGCCGAAGATTACGATCTTATACTCATGGACGTGAAAATGCCTTACCTTGATGGAATGGAAGCAACAAAAAAAATACGCAGTGAATTCGGCATTTCTAAAAAAAATATACCTATAATTGCTATTACGGCTGGAACCCTCAGCATTGACCGCAAAAAATGCCTCGATGTTGGTATGAATAATTTTATCACAAAACCTTTTAAGGAAGCTGAATTGGTGCGAATCATTGCAGAAACACTTAAACTCGAAACAATGGAGGTAAACATGGACAAAAACGGTATTAACCAGGAAGAAGAGGAATTCAACCTTGATGAACTCAAAAACATTATTGGTGATGATACGGCCCTGATGAATAAAATGATCCGGACTTTTATTGAATCCTCGGAAAAAACCATTTCTGAAATCGAAGAGGCCTTCAGGCATGAAGACTACCGTGAACTAACCCTTTTGGCACATAGGTTGGCTGCACCGGCACGCCACATGAGCTTTAACCATATTGCCGATAAACTTAAAAACATAGAGAACTTTGAAACGCAAAAAATTAACAAGTCAGGACTGTACAAACTCATTAACGAGGTAAAAATAAATGTTGCCGCAGTAAATGAAAAATTGAAAAACAAACTGAACCTGACAACTTAGGAAGGAGGCACCATGGATGCAAAAACAGTCATAATAATTGAAGACAGCGAGATTATAGCGGACTTGATTAAAAAGTTTATTACCGACAAGTTCGGTTACGTTGTGAAGTGGTTTGACTCGGCCGAGGCTTATTTTAAACAATTGGTGCGTGGCGATTTGGTTTTCCTGGATTTTTACCTGGATTCAAAAAACCGGAACGCCATGAACGGGCTTGATTTTTTAAAAAAAATGAATGAGTATGACTTGCATATACCGGTAATAACCATTTCAGGGATTACCGATAAACGAATAATTGAAGAACTAAGAAAACATAAAATCGTAAATTTTATTGATAAAGATGCGCCCGAATTCTGGAACCGCCTCGAAAACGAAGTAAGAACCAATCTTTAAATTTATAAGCCATGAACCGAAAAAATGAAAGCCAGTTCAAAATTTTTGTGGTAGACGATGATACCTGGTACAGCAACTTGTTGGAGCATACCGTTAAGCTCAACCCGGACCATGAGGTATATAAATTTCATACCGCCAAAGAGTGCCTGGACCATCTTCACCTTGCTCCGCAAATCATTACCCTTGATTACCGCCTACCGGATATGGAAGGATTGGACGTGCTGAAAAAAATCAAAGCGCATGACTCAAACATTGAAGTCATCGTAATTAGTGAGCAGGACAAGATTGATACGGCCGTTGATTTGCTTAAAGCGGGCGCATATGATTATATTGTCAAGTCAAAAGACATACGCGACAGGCTGCTCACCACCATTCAGCACATCAAGGTTAAGACAAACCTGGTTCAAAAAATTGAAAGCCTGCAAAAAGAAGTGGAGAAAAAATATGATTTTTCAACTTCCATTATCGGTCACAGCAGCGCCATTAAAAATACATATGAGCTTATTGAAAAAACGCTCAACAATAACATTACGGTCACTGTAACAGGCGAAACGGGTACAGGTAAAGAACTTGTAGCAAAAGCCATTCATTATAATTCAAACCGGAAAAACAAACCGTTTGTGGCCATTAACATGGGTGCCATTCCATCAGAGCTCATTGAAAGTGAATTGTTTGGTCATGAAAAAGGAGCATTTACGGGTGCAAATTTCAAACGCATTGGCAAATTTGAAGAGGCTGATGAAGGAACACTTTTTCTGGATGAAATTGGCGAAATTGAAATGGGCCTGCAGGCAAAACTCCTGCGTGCCATACAGGAACGTGAGGTAACACCCATTGGCAGTAACAAACCGGTTAAATTCAATTGCCGCATAATTGTGGCAACGCACCGCAACCTGCTTGAAGAAATCAAAAAAGGAAATTTTCGCGAAGACTTGTATTATCGCTTGTTCGGTATGCAAATAGAACTGGCCCCGTTACGCGAACGCGACAAGGATTCCATTGTGCTGGCCAACCACTTTATTCATACTTATTGCAAGGAAAACAACTTGCCTGAACCCAAATTAAGCAGCGAGGCACGCTCAAAAATATTAACCTACCCATGGCCGGGTAACGTGCGCGAGTTAAAAGCGGTCATCGAACTTTCGGTGGTTATGTCAAATGGAAAAGTGATAAATCCTGAGGATATTAAGTTGTCAACCGGTGATATTTTGCCCGAAATCCTGGAAAAAGACCTCACGCTCAAAGAATACGATTATAAAATAATTAGTTATTACCTCAAAAAGTACGATAACAACATCAAGCTTGTTGCCGAAAAGCTGGACATCGGACAATCATCCATTTACCGTTTTTTGAAAGACGAGCGTTTTCCTGTTATGAACTAAGGGCTTGTATGTTTAGTTTGTTGAACCCCTTTGGAAACTACCTGGTTCCTTAGGGGTTAATTTTTTTGCGGTTTTTCCTGCCTTTTGAACCTTTCTTCTTTTATCCTGTACAGGTTCATAAAAGCCACTGAATGAGTCAATGTAACCAGGATTTTAACAATTTAACTTGTGAAAATTACTTATACACCGCATCTGCTTTGTTCAGGGTAAAATGTTTATCAAATGGCTTGACAGCGTAGTATTTTTTACCTAACTTTTACCTAACCAATAACCTGTTGCCCAATGAAAAGATTTGAATACACCTATGTGTGTCACAAAGATCCTGAAAAAATGCCCAAAGGCGACAAAACGCGTTTTTGCAACAAATGTTCAAAACACATTCACGATTTTACTAAAATGAATGCGGCACAAATTGCCGAAACCATAAAGTCAAGCAAAACACATTGTGGGACCATGTACTCCTGGCAGGTTGACGAATTGAATGAATACCTGGATTCGCAAACTGCGGTGCGGCAACCCAGGCATAATTTTGGAAACGTATTTAAAGCGGTTGCCGTTTTAAGCACTCCGCTTATTGCACCGCATGGCAATGCGCAAATCAATGAGCCCACGTATGAAGTTGTGCAAACAGTGCCGCAATTGCGTATTGTTACCGAAATTTTGCTGACTGGCCAAAATAATATACCGCTTGCAGGAGTTGAAATAAAAATTATGGATGGTGTGGTGGAAAAAGGTGCTGTTAAGTCAGACATAAATGGGAAATTATATCTTGAACATGCTATATGGGGAGTACGCGCCAGCTTTGTCCTTAAGAATGTACAATTGGGTATTGAAATACCCGTAACACTTGATGCAGGTAAATGTTTTACCTGGAAAACAAACGTGGTACAATCGCAATTGGAACAAGTTACCGAGGAAAAATACGATTTTCAGCTATTTTTTTCAAAATCGGGAAAACAACGTTTTGTAAAATCACGTAAAGTAACCATTGAGATTTTTGACGAACAGAACGAAGTGATTGATGTTTATAAAAATGAAACCAATGGTGCCGGCTATACTTTATTAAAATCAAACAAACTTGAGCAAGGTCAGCGGGTGGTGTTTACGGTCCAAACCCGGAAAGGACAAAAAACGGTTTACATGTATACAAGCGCTGTAAAGAAACAGGAAATAAACAAGGTATACATCTATTTGTACAAGCGAAAACGCCACCCAAGACATGTTATAGGTATGTACGCAGCTTTTTAAAAAACACAATCATGGCAAAAAAAATACAGTTCAAATTTATGTGTGACGAAGATGTCACCAAAATGGAACTCACCAACAACGGTGCCACACGCCATTGCACCAATTGCCAGCGCCACATTGCCGATTTCACAAAAATGAAACCGGCCGAAATTGCCGTGCATATTAAAAACGCTGTGAAACCGTGCGGCTTTATGTATCCCTGGCAGCTTGACCAGGTGAATAATTATATTGAGGCCCGTGCACCGCAAAAAACCGGACTGCTTTCACGGGTAACCAAAGTAGCAGCCATTGCCGGATCGCCTTTTATTTTTGGCAATGCAAATGCGCAAACCAACCAGCCCGCTTATACGGTTGAGCAGGTTATTCAAACCGGAAAACCATTGTCTACTGAAATATTGGTGAAATACGCGAACGGTACTGCCTTAAGCAACGGCAAATTTGAATTATACAATGGTGAAAACAAAATTGGCAATGTTACCAGCGATGTGAACGGAAAAATAATACTGGAACATGTGCGCTTTGCACATTGCAAAACATTGACCATTAAACATGAATCCGGTTCAACCATTGTGATTGAAATGGGCCAGGAAGCCGTTTGTATCAACTGGGACATTGCCGTTCTTCCTGAAATTAAACAACCAAAGCATTGCAATTTCCATTTTACATCCATAAACCGCAGCAAGTATTTCAAGAATGCTATTTTGCGGGCAACCCAGGTTGAAGTGGAGTTTTTTAATGCAAACAATGAATGCATTAAACGGGTAATTAAACGCACATCTGCCTCAGGTGATATCAAATTAAAATGGAACGATGTTGAAAAGACCGAACACATCATGTTAACCATAACCACCCAATTCGGTGAAAAATCGGTTTACTACAAAAAAGCAGAAATACTGACTGATGAAACAAACAATGTGAAAGTTTTATATTACAAAAAACACAGAAAATACCGCAGATATGACAAACATTGGGGTGGTAAATTCTAAAACAAAAAAATTATGAAAACCATTAAATACAGTTTTAAATGCAATGAAAGCCCCATGAGAATGGGTTCGGTTGACCAGGGCGAAACACGTCATTGCAATACCTGCGAGCGTAACATTGTCGACTTTACCCGCATGAGTCCCCACGAAATTGCCGCTTATATAAAGAACACCACAAAACCCTGTGGGTTCATGTATCCTTCACAGCTTGATGCTGTGAACAAATACCTTGAACGCGCACATGTAAAATCGTTGCCTGTTGGCAAATGGGCCAAACTTGCTGCGGTAATGGTAAGTCCGTTGCTGTTTGCGCCTGCATTTGCGCAAAACACAGCAAAACAGGAAACGGTTTCGGTTCCCAATGAAGGCGACCAACGCACTGAAATTTTAATTTTGGACCTCAATGGTTTGCCCATTGGCGGAATTGAAGTGGATGTTTATTCGGCAGGGAAAAAAATGCATACTGTTAAGAGTGATGCAACCGGCAAAGTATGCGTGTACCATAAGGCAATGCCTAACCCGGTAATTACCCTTAAAAATGATTTATTCGGGCTTGACAATACCATTACACTTACCGATGCTTCCATTTGCCTGAACTGGCAAACCGACCTGGATGTAACGGCCATTAACGTGAATGAAATTGAAGTTGAGTTTAAATTTGTTTGGCGTGACAAACACAACAAACCCATACGCAACACCAGCATTGAAGTGACTCTTTACGATGATATTGCGCATGTCATAAAACAACAGGTTGTGAAAACCGATTTTGGAGGGTACGCCAAGGTAAGAACAGATTGTTTTGAGAAAATTACGAGCGTGAATTATATTGTATATGCAAAAGACGGTGATAAGTGGGCCAGTTCCTATGAACTTAAAAAAGGTGAAGAAAATCTCGTTGAAGTTAACAAAGCTTTCAGGGAGGAAGTAACGGCCGGAATCATGGTTTCAGATTGGTAGCAATTTGCAACAATCATTTTTTTGAGTTTCCGTCCACAATTTGCTGCAGCTTTTCCAAAAACGGTTTTACCTCGTAATATCCTTTTATCACAGTTACTTTTTCAGTCTTTTTATTGAGAATTGAAAAACTTGGGTACATCATGGATGAATTCAACAACCAAATAGCAAATTCATGTACTTTGCTTGTTTCTTTGTATTTATAACTGGTTTTATTGAATGTTAATTCATCCTGTTGCTCGGCATTAAATTTTACGCAATAAAAATGCTTGTTCATATAGGCCGCCACAGCCGAGTCGCTGAAGGTCTTACTGTCCATAACTTTGCACCAACCGCACCAGTTGGTATACACATCTACAAAAATCATTTTCGGTTTTTTCTTGTTTTTGACCATAGCCTGTTCCCAGGTGTACCATTTGATTTGGGATTTCTGGGCATTAGCGTAAACTGCCAAAGCAAAAACCAGGATAAATAAAATGAATCGCATATGCTTTTTAGATAGATTTATAGCAAAAATGTTGCCGTTTTGTGATGGTTGCCAACTATTGGTTATTATTTGCCCCCTCGATCCAATTCAAAATCCGAATCAGAAATCCGTTATCCATTCAACACAATTTCCTCCAATGGCATTTTTTCCAGCTCATCCAGCAATTCATTGGTTGGTTCAACCAATATAAGCCGTGAATTCATGTCAATTTTCATGCGTTCCAAATTGTCCAGCAAACTTATTTTTACGGGAGTTTTGCCTTTATAAAACATCAACCGCTCGTGCAATGCGTCCACCATTTCCTGGCTTACATTGCTTGTGTCAATTACAAGCTCCAGGCTTTTGGTATAATTCTTCCGTAAATTCTCCAGCATGTCCATGTGTTTTACCTTGAACTCCACGTTGTCACCGTCCCACCTTTTTTCAAATTTGCCTTTCACCAACACATAGGTGTTTTCATTCATCAAATGTTTAAACTTCAAATAATCTTCACCAAATACCAAAAATTTGGCCGATCCGTTATAATCCTCAATCTCAAACTGCCCAAAACCATTCCCATTCTTGGCAATGCGGTGCTCGCTTTTGGTTACAATTCCGGCCAGGAGCATTTCCCTGCCGGGGTATTTGAATTTTTCATCGTTAATATCGCTTACCTTATACCGGATAAAGTGTTTAAGGTCGCGCTGGAACTGGTTTAACGGGTGGCCTGAAATAAAAAGCCCTACAACCTGTTTTTCCAAATGGAGTTTTTGTAAAATAGGCCACTCATCAATTTTGGGCACCTCGGGTTCCTTGATTTCAACAACGTGGTCATCGCCAAACAAACTTTGCTGCAGCGAGTTTTCTTCTTCCTTTATGCTGTTCCCGTATTTAATGGCCTTGTTTAGCAAATTGTTCCCATCGCCCAGATCGTCTCTGAAATAAGCGGCCCTTGCCACATTGAATGAGTCAAAAGCACCGGCATATGCCAGGCCTTCAAGCGTTTTTTTATTTGCGGCTTTGCTGTCAATGCGTTTACATAAATCAAAAATGGATGTATACAAACCGTTTTGCTTGCGCTCCTTTACAATGGCATCAACGGCAGCTTCGCCCACGCCTTTAATGGCGCCCATGCCAAAACGTATTTCACCGTTTGCGTTTACGGTAAAATGGTATTCACTTTCGTTTACATCAGGACCTAAAACTTTTATGCGCATCCTGCGGCATTCTTCCAAAAAGAAAGAAACATCTTTTATATCACGCATGTTGTGTGTCAGGGTAGCTGCCATGAATTCGGCCGGGTAATTTGCTTTCAAATAACCGGTTTGCATGGCCAATAAGGCGTAGCAGGTTGAATGCGATTTATTGAATGCGTACGATGCAAACGCTTCCCAGTCGCGCCACACTTTTTCGGCTTTAACCGTATCAAGGTTATTTGCCTTACATCCCTCAATGAATTTGCCTTTCATTTTATCCAGTACATCACGCTGTTTTTTACCCATGGCCTTGCGCAGGGTGTCGGCTTCACCTTTTGTAAATCCCGCCAGTTTTTGCGATAACAACATTACCTGCTCCTGGTACACGGTAATTCCGTACGTGTCCTGCAGGTATTCATCCATACCCGGCAAATCGTAGGCAATTTCCTCAAGGCCATGTTTGCGTTTAATGTAGTTTGGAATATACTCAAGCGGACCCGGACGGTATAAGGCGTTCATGGCAATGAGGTCGCCAAACTTATCGGGTTTAAGTTCCTTCATGTATTTTTGCATGCCGGGACTTTCAAACTGGAATATTCCGTTGGTTTCTCCACGCTGAAATAACGTAAACGCTTTCGGGTCGTCAAGCGGAATATCATCGGGATCAATGTCAATTTTATGGCGTTCTTTAATCAGCCTGCAGGTTTCCTTGATTTGTGTGAGCGTTTTCAATCCAAGAAAATCCATTTTAAGCAGTCCTGCGCTTTCAGCCACCGAGTTATCAAACTGCGATACCACCATTTCAGCATCTTTGGCGGTGGCAACAGGTACAAACTTCGTAAGTTCATCGGGCGTTATAATTACACCGCAGGCATGCACGCCAATGTTGCGTACACATCCTTCAATTTCATAAGCCTGGTTTACCGTGTCAGCCTCCAGGTTTGTTCCTTCGGCAATTTTACGGAATTCTTTTGCGCGCTGCATCTGCTCGCTGTTAAAGGCCTCTTCCAGTTTTTTGTCAATGCCGTCAGGGGCCAAAATGCCTTTAAGGTTGGCCACTAAACTATCGGGAAAAGTTTTGGCCAGTTTATCGGCATCTGGTAATGACAAATCAAGCACGCGTGCCGCATCGCGTATGGCCGATTTGCCTCCCAGCGTACCGTAGGTGATGATTTGCGAAACTTTATCTTTTCCGTATTTGTCAATTACGTATTTAATTACCTTGTCGCGTCCTTCATCATCAAAGTCAATATCAATATCGGGCATTGAAATACGTTCGGGGTTCAGGAAACGCTCAAACAGCAGGTCGTATTTAATCGGATCAACGTTGGTAATTCCCAAACAATAGGCAATGGCGCTTCCGGCTGCCGACCCGCGTCCTGGGCCAACAGCAACGCCCATTTCGCGCGCTTTGGTGGTAAAATCCTGTACAATTAAAAAATAACCAGGGAAACCCATACGTTCAATGGTGGCCAGTTCAAAATCAATGCGCGCAGTAACTTCTTCGCTCAAAACATCACCGTAACGTTTTTTGGCGCCTACATACGTTAAGTGGCGCAAATAATTATTTTCACCACGGTTGCCTTTGCCTTCATCATTCGGATCGTTGTCACGCGCATCTTTGAATTCATCGGGGATTTCAAATTTGGGCAACAATACCTCGCGGCTCAGTTTAAAATCTTCAATGAGTTCAGCAATTTTTACGGTTTCTTCCAGGGCTTCGGGCAGGTCGGCAAAAAGCCGTGCCATTTCGGCTGGCGATTTGAAATAAAATTCATCATTGGGTAAACCCGGCCTGAAACCGCGGCCTTTTCCTATGGGTGTGCTTATTTTTTCACCTTCCTTGATGCACAACAATACATCGTGCGCGCGTGAGGCTTTGCGATCGAGATAATAATTATTGTTGGCTGCAAAGTATTTTACGCTGTATTTTTTGGCCCATTGCAGCAATACGGTGTTAACCGCATCTTCTTCGGGTGTGTTATGGCGGTTCAACTCTATGTAAAAGTTCTCGCCAAACAAATTCAGGTACCATTGAAACGCTTCTTCGGCCTGTGTTTCGCCCACGTTCAAAATAAGCGATGGTATTTCAGCCTGTATGGACCCCGTTGTGGCAATAACGCCTTCGGCATACTGTTCAAGCACGGTTTTATCAATGCGCGGCACATAATAAAACCCGTCAACATATGAAATGGAACTGAGTTTAATCAGGTTTTGGTAACCCGTTTTATTGCGCGCAATCAGGGGCTGTAAATAACCGTTGTCCTGCTGCGATTTGTTTTTATGGTCGCGGTTCACATAAATTTCGGTCCCAATAATGCATTTGAGAAGGTTTTTCTTTTGGTCGCCCTTCCCGTTGGCCTCCAGGACATCGTTTGCGGCCTTTATGCTTTTGTTTTGTTTGTCAACTGCGCTCCAGAATTTAAAGGCGCTGTACATGTTGCCGCTGTCAGTAAGGGCAATGCCGGGCATGTTGTATTTGGCAGCAAGTTTTACCAGGTCATCAATTGCCGTGGTGGACTGCAAAACCGAGTATTGTGAATGGTTGCGTAAACTCACGTATTGAACATCACCTGAAATTTCAGTTGTGACGTTAACACCCGCTGTTGAAGCTGTAGATTGGGTTTCCAGTTCAAATACCTGGAGATTTTTGGTAATCTCAACGGCAATTTCCTGCAAATAGGCGGTTATACCTTCACCAACTTGTGATTCGGGGCGGGTAATGACGTTGCGCTTTAAACATTCAAATAAACAACGTGCGTTCGCTTCAACATCAAAGCCGGCATTGTGCGCTTCTGAAAAACCCTTATTGAATAAAATAGAGTGGAGTTCTTCCAGCTTCGGATACTTGAATTTTCCGGCACGACCACCCGGTAACTGGCAAAAATCGGTTGTTTCCTCGGCCGTGTCAATAACGGGCATGGGACTTACGACATCAGGAGTATTTAAGCGAATGTATTCGGCACCTATAATGTTTTTATCAAAACCAATGTTGTGACCGCAGGCGTATTTTGCACGCGAACACACTTCGGTAAACTGTGCCAGAGCCTCCGCAAGCGGAATACCGAATTCAGTGGCTTTTTCAGTCGTAATATGATGAATTTGTACAGCTGTAAAAGGAATGGTAAAACCGTCAGGCTTTACAAGTAAGCTCTTTGATTCGAGTAAATGCCCTTTTTCATCGTGCAATTGCCAGGCTATTTGCACAATACGCGGCCAGTTATCGCTGTCGGTTAAAGGGGCGTTGTAATTACGGGGTAAACCGGTGGTTTCGGTATCAAAAACTAAAAACATGCGAACTAAAAATTTTCAGTATAAATAACTCGGTATAAATACAGGATTTGACTCTAAATTAAGCAGAAATACTCTATTTCTTCTTGTGATGTTAACAAATGTTGAAAGAATTCAGTCCTTCAGAATAGCTGGTATTAAGCATCAGATTTACCCGGCACAACCTAAAAGCGGTATCCGAAAGAAAGGAACCCCAAAGGTGCCAGGCAAAAGTCAAATCCATCATGAATTTTTGGACCAACAGGGTATTCGAAATCTTCATTTGAGTGTACATACGAAGCGTTAAAAGAGGCTTCAATTTTCACAAAATCGTTTGTCAAGTATTTTAAACCAAACCCAGCTGTTGTGCCAAACCTGCTTTCCTTAACCAGGTTTTCCCCATGGCATGGTAACGCCCAATCTTCATGGTCACGAATCCCTTTTCGGTGTGTAGGTAAAAACCAGGTCTGAAAAAATATAGGGGCGTATAGTACCTTTACCACATAAACGTTCCACGCTATTATTAAGACCGCCCACAGTACTATTGCCGTCTTGCCATGATTTTTTGATCAGATCAACCGCAAGAATTTTGTTGCTTTGCATGGTTATACCTGAATAGAACGATATTGGAATAATGGCATACCCCATATTGAACAGCATTGAGAAAATGGTGCGAAAAGCCCCGGGGTTCTAAATCCTGTTCCGGTGAAATGAATTGCTATAGACCGAAACACTTAATTCATAAGCAGGAGTTTTAACTGGTACGCCCTGGCACATTGCCGTTTTTCCCCAAAAGATTTGCAACCAAAATAAAAACCACTTTTCTCATTGTGCTAAATTTACACGTGTTTATATTATTCGTTAATGGCTTGTTATTTCAAAAGTGACCCGTTAGGCCCCAAATATTTTTTTATCAGAAGAACACGTTTTAGATCAACGAAAATCAAATGTTGTTGCCTTTTTTTCAGGAGGTTACGTCTATCAGGGAATGCGTGATACGGAGTATCCCCCCAATATTCATGTTGGCTAAAACCAATAAAAACTTAACTTGCCCAAAAAAAATTATTCAATGGAGATTAAGCCTGAAATAGCGGAGCGGATAAAATTACTTGCAGCCAAATACGAGGCCATGGGACAAGACCTTGCCTCATACCTTGATGGACTATTGTTTTCTGATTATCTCACATACTGGGATTATATTCACCTTGACACGTTACTGAGTTTACAGTCACCACGTACACCTTTTCCCGATGAAGAAATTTTTATCATGTATCACCAGGTAACCGAACTGTATTTCAAGCTTTGCCTGCACGAGTTTAAACAAATAGGCGGTAAACCGGATCTGGATGCTACGTTTTTGACCGCACGCCTCAAGCGCATTAATGCATACTTTGAGGCGCTCACACGTTCGTTTGATATTAT
>DASPJQ010000244.1:0-11516 GCA_035628535.1 Flavobacteriales bacterium
GTGCATTGCTTTTATTTTTTCTGGCAGGCGCCTTCATACGCGAAAAAATGGAGAAAAAACATATCTGGTTTTGCGCGTTGCTGGCATTTTTTGGCGTGGCAGCAAACCAAACCCTGTTCATTAGCGGTTTAAGCATAACGTCTCCCATTAATGCATCCATCATGATGCTGACTTCACCCATCCTGGTTTTAATTATAGCTGTTTTTATGAAACGTGAAAATTTCACAATAGCAAAAATTATCGGAATGCTATTGGGATTTTCAGGTGCAGGTATTGTGATTTTATTTGGTTCGGCAAAAAAAAATGATAGCAGCGTACAAGGCGATCTGATGATACTTGCGAATGCGCTTTCGTGGGGCATTTTTCTTGTTTTATCAAAACCGCTCATGATGAAGTACACTACAATTACCGTCATGAAATGGGTTTTTCTTTTCGGAGCGGTCTATACAACGCCCCTGGGAATTTGTCAGGCGGCACAAGTCAACGTTCAGGATTTTAATCCGGTTACATGGTTCAATTTTCTGTATGTAATAATTGCAACCACATTTCTGGCTTACCTGCTAAATACCTACGCACTTAAATCACTCAGTTCATCCATTGTAGGTGCGTATATTTATCTTCAGCCTGTGCTTGCTACCCTTTTCGGAATCATTTTCGGCATGAGTGCCCTTAACTTTTATCAGGTAACCGGTGCCCTGGGGGTATTTGCCGGTGTATTCCTCATATCCTATGCCCCGTTCAACAAAAAAACCTGAAGTGCCTGTTGCTTACCGGATTCGCTTATAAAACGCTGTGGCCTTGGCGTACTGTTTCTCATAATCATATCTCCGCACTCTGTTCTAAATTTTAATACTTTAGCAGCATGATTCATTCCATGACCGGTTATGGCCGGGAACAAATACAGGTAGGCAATAAAACCATAAGCGTTGAAATACGATCGCTCAATAGCAAAGGCATTGATCTTAACCTTAAACTTCCATCACAATACCGCGAAAAGGAACTGGATGCACGCAACCTGGTTTCAACACAACTTGAGCGTGGGAAAATTGATGCTTACATTAACATACAGGGTAGTGGCGATGCGCCTTTTGAAATCAACAGAGAAGCCGTTAAAAAGTATTATACGCAGGTATTGGAAATCTACAATGAATTGGGCCATAAAATTGAGGCCGATACCCTGGCAGGAATTTTCAGGTTCCCGGAAGCGATCTCTTCAGGTACTCTTGAACTGGATGAAAATGAATGGAGCCAGGTTGTAGATTTAATCAATAAAGCCTGTAAGAAATTAAAAGAGTTCCGTTTGCAGGAAGGAAAAAAACTGGAGGCCGACATGCGCACCCAGGTTTCCGGTATTCTTACAAACCTTAAAAACGTAAACCAGTACGAAGATGAACGGTTAAAGTCGGTTAAAGAGCGACTCATTAAAAATCTTAATGAACTTGGTCTTAAAGAGAATTTCGATAAGAACCGCTTTGAACAGGAATTGATTTATTACCTCGAAAAACTGGACATTAACGAAGAAAAAGTACGCCTTACGGGCCATTGTGAATATTTCATCAAAACGATGGAAACCGATGCCATGCCGGGGCGTAAACTAGGCTTTATTGCCCAGGAAATGGGACGTGAAATAAATACGCTGGGATCAAAATGCAACCATGCTGAGATTCAAAAACTCGTGGTGAAAATGAAAGACGATTTGGAGAAGATCAAGGAACAGTGTTTGAATATACTTTAGAAAGAGGATGAAATTGATTTCAAATAGTGAAATCATAAATAATGAGATGTAAAGTTAAAACCTGGAGGGTTCCAGCACGTTAATGTTTGATTGAACTTGAAATGAAATTATTTGAAAGGCTGTCGGAATTAAAGATATTTTCCTATTTGAAATTCTTCTATCACCAGTTGCTAAAGGCCCTGTCAAAAACATCCTGCACCAATTGTTTGTTGATTTCCTCAATAAGTGCATCTTCAACCGCAGTTAATTCCTGGGAACTGTCATAATCGGCAAAACGGGTGAAGCTTTGTGTGAAATTGGTTTTCTCATCAAATTGGTTAACATAGGTGACTGATATAGTAATACTAAGTCGGTTTAGCCCCGCAGTTTCATTAGCTTGTACAGCAACCGGGCTTATGCTGTATCCCGTAATAAGGCCGCTAAATTTCAGGTCACCATCCAACGGAACAATTTTTAATTTTGTTTGCGCAAGAATCTGGTCTTTTAATTTTTCTGTGATTTTTAACGGAAGGGTAGGACTTGCCAAAGGGGCATTGCTTACAAACATGGCTACGCTTGAAGTTTTGGCTTCGGCAGGAACGCTGCCTCCGGAAAAATTATAACCGATTTTACAACCCGCACAACTGCTGATGCAGAATAATAAAAATGCTATTTTAAATTTTCCGATCACTTAATTTTAACGTGTCAATTGTTCCGTTTGACCATTCATGCAAACGTGCTCCATAAACTTTTGTATCTTATGTCACACCTCTTCTCGGTGCGCGCATCTATTTAATATCAAATTCCCTTATTTTCCTGTAAAGCGTTCGTTCACTGATTCCCAATTCCCTTGCTGCGTATTTCCGCTTGTTGCGGTGCTTTTGCAAAGCCTTTTTGATCAATTCCACTTCACGGTCCTGCAGCGACAGTGATTCTTCCACTTCCTGGTGGTCGTCAATTTCATCGTCAGGTTTAAACGTAACCGGTGCGCTCACCTTAACCGGGGTTTCTTTTGCAGGGGTGTGAATAACCGCTGTTGAGGTTTCGGCAGGTTTAAACAGCCGATTAATTAAAGCCGCTTTATCGGTACTAACGTTTACATTGCCCGAATTATTTTGCATGAGCTCAAAAACAAGCCCCTTTAAATCATTCAGGTCATTTTTCATGTCAAACAGGACTTTGTACAATATTTCACGCTCGGTTAGTTCCGAAGCCGCATCGGTACTGCCTAAATGAACAGGCATGCTGCCCCCGTTTTCTTTTGGGAGGTAATAAGCCAGCAGTTCGGGCCCAATGGTGCGTTCACTCTCAATTACCGAAATTTGCTCGGTAATGTTTTTAAGCTGTCTTATGTTTCCGGGCCATGCGTAAAGCGTTAACATTTCAACGGCCTCATCGGTTAATTTAATGGGAGGCATGCGGTATTTTTCTGCAAAATCATTCGCAAATTTCCTGAACAGCAAATGCACATCGTCTCTTCGGTCCCTTAATGCAGGAATGGAAATTGGAACCGTATTGAGACGATAATATAAATCCTCGCGAAATTTTCCCTTGCGAATGGCTTCGGGGATATTCACATTGGTTGCGGCAATAATGCGCACATCGGTTTTAATGACTTTTGATGAGCCTACTTTAATGAATTCCCCGGTTTCCAGCACGCGCAGCAAACGAACCTGTGTTTGAAGCGGCAATTCGGCCACTTCATCCAAAAAAATAGTTCCCCCGTTGGCCACTTCAAAATAACCTTTGCGTGAGTCAACGGCACCGGTAAATGAACCTTTTTCATGCCCGAATAATTCCGAATCAATGGTACCCTCAGGAATCGCACCGCAGTTTACAGCAATATAGGGCCCATGCTTGCGCGCACTTAAATTGTGAATGATTTGCGGCATGATCTCTTTACCGGTTCCACTCTCACCGGTAACCAATACGGTTAAATCAGTAGGAGCAACCTGTATGGCCACATCAATGGCACGGTTCAATGCGGCATGGTTTCCTATGATACCAAATCGTTGCTTGATGGTCTGAACATTGGTCGTACTCATGATGAATTTTTTATTAATCGGTTTTATTTCGCAGGGCTTGCATCAAGCACCAGTCCATTACAAAAAAAACATTTCAAACCTGTCATTTCTTCATGCAAATTCAAGTCGACCTGATTTTTTTTCAGGCTTTCCTGCAATTCCGATTTTTATTCTTTAACTATTTTTCCAATTAATGTAGCTTTTGTACACTTCTCGGCATAAACATTTACATAGTCACCTTTTTTAAAATTCTCTTTTGGAAAAACCACTACGGCATTTTGGGAATTCCTTCCATAAAAATGTTCACTTGATTTTTTGCTTTCACCTTCAATCAATACGCGGTGCACTTTTCCAACATGGCGCTCGTTGTTTGCAAGCGAACTCAGCCGCATGATTTCAATCACTTCGTTTAAGCGCCTTCCTTTTATATCGTCCGGTACATCGTCTTTGAATTTCCGTTCCGCCAGTGTTTTTGGCCGTTCAGAGTATTTAAACATGTAACCGTAATCAAAATTCACTTCGCGAAGCAGGCTTAATGTATCCTGGTGTTCTGCCTCGGTTTCGCCACAAAAACCGGTAATAATATCGGTTGATATACCGCAATCGGGAATAATCGTCCTGATGGCTTTCATACGCTCAAGGTACCACTCGCGCGTGTAGCCCCTGTTCATGCGTTGCAGCACGTTTGAATTGCCCGATTGTACCGGCAAGTGAATGTAATTGCAAATATTTTCATATTTGGCCATCACTTCAAGCACATCATCGGTCATGTCTTTCGGGTGTGAAGTCGAAAAACGTATACGTAAATCGGGATGCACCAGGGCCACTTTTTCCATTAACTGCGCAAAATTCACAGTTGGTTTGTTCGGCTCGGTAATTTCGCCTTTATTATTAATGTTCCATTTATAGGAATCAACATTTTGTCCAAGCAAGGTCACTTCACGGTAGCCATTTTCAAATAAATACTTTGCTTCGTGTACAATTGATTCAGGGTCGCGGCTGCGTTCACGCCCGCGTGTAAAAGGCACCACGCAAAATGAGCACATGTTATCACACCCGCGCATAATGGAAATAAATGCTGTTACACCATTGCTGTCCAACCTGACCGGACTAATATCTGCATAGGTTTCTTCCCGTGACAACAAAACATTGATCCCTTTTTGGCCACCCTCAACCTGTTTGACCAAATTAGGCAGGTCGCGGTAAGCATCAGGGCCGATAACAATGTCTACCAGTTTTTCTTCTTCCAGCAAATTGGCCTTTAAACGTTCGGCCATACAGCCCATAACGCCTATAATTAAACCCGGATTTTTTTGCTTGTTTTTTTTGAAATCATTCAACCTGTTGCGTACCCTTGCTTCGGCATTGTCACGAATGGCACACGTATTCATTAATATAAGATCAGCCTCATTCCACTCACGCGTGGTATGGTACCCTTCTTTTATTAAAATGGAAGCCACAATTTCGCTGTCCGAAAAATTCATCTGGCATCCATAACTTTCAATGAATAGTTTTTTGCCGGGTTTTTCAGAAACCGGTTCCAGTACCAGGGCCTCACCCTGCCGGCTTTCATCAATTACCTTGTTTTTGTCCCTATTATCAATCATAATCAGGCCCTAAAGGTAATATGTTTGAGCGAAGTGCCAAAATGACATGAAGTTGATTTAATATTTTATAACATAATGTTTTACAGTGTTTTATATCTGCATGTTACGAATTCTTTTTTTAGATCAAAACTATTGTGCTTTATTTGCACGATTTTTTTCAGGACCTGTTTGAAGTCAAACACATGGCCGAAATTGCGTCAGTTGGGCTAAAACGGGCTAAAAAAAGAGGTTTAAAAGTGGTATATATTAACGTAGAAATTATTATTTGAGATGGCGAAAAACCTTGTTATAGTAGAGTCACCCGCAAAGGCTAAAACAATTGAGGGGTTTTTGGGTAAAGAGTTCACCGTGAAGTCGAGTTTTGGCCACGTACGCGACCTGCCCGACAAAGGTATATCAATTGATATAGAAAACGGGTTTAAGCCTGTTTACGTGGTGAGTGACGACAAAAAGAAAATTGTAGAGGAGCTTAAAAAACTTTCAAGATCGGCCGAAACGGTTTGGCTGGCTACCGATGAGGACCGCGAGGGGGAAGCCATTTCATGGCATTTAAAGGAAGCGCTTGACCTTGACGAAAAGCAAACCAGGCGCATAACCTTTAATGAGATTACCAAAACCGCCATTCAAAAGGCCATAACCAAACCGCGTAAAATTGATATTGATCTGGTAAATGCCCAACAAGCGCGCAGGGTACTTGACCGCCTGGTGGGCTTTGAACTCTCACCTGTATTATGGAAAAAAGTTAAGCCCAGCCTGTCAGCCGGACGCGTGCAATCAGTGGCTGTTCGCCTCATTGTGGAACGTGAGCGTGAAATACAAAATTTTCAATCCACATCCTTTTATAAAACCGTTGCAGTGTTCAAAGCGGGTAACGCAATGGTTAAGGCTGAATTGAACAAGCGTTTTGCCAAACACAACGAAGCCCTCGCTTTTGTTGAATCCTGCAAAAAAGCTGTCTTCACAATAGAAGACCTGGTAAAAAAACCTGCAAAAAAATCACCATCGGCCCCTTTTACCACATCAACGTTGCAGCAGGAAGCTTCGCGTAAACTTGGGTTCAGTGTTGCCCGTACCATGAGTGTGGCGCAAAAATTATATGAAGCCGGGCACATAACATATATGCGTACCGACTCGGTGAATTTAAGTGAAACCGCTATTAACGGGGCTAAAGCAGAAATCACCAGATCATACGGGGCCAATTATTCAAACCCGAAGCAATACACAACCAAAAGCAAGGGTGCCCAGGAAGCGCACGAGGCTATTCGTCCTACATATATGAATAACCATACCGCAGGTTCTGATGCGGCCGAACAGCGTTTGTATGATTTAATATGGAAACGTACCATTGCTTCTCAAATGGCCGATGCATTGTTGGAACGAACTACAGTTACCATTAATGTATCAGGCCGCAGCGAAAAATTCATTGCTGAAGGTGAGATCATAAAATTCGATGGATTTTTAAAAGTGTATCTCGAAGGTACCGATGAAGAGACCGATGAAAATACCGAAGGCATGTTACCGCCTTTAAAGGTTGGAGAAAAACTTAATTACAACGAGGTTTCATCAACGCAACGTTTCACGCATCATCCACCGCGTTATACCGAGGCCAGCCTGGTTAAAAAACTTGAAGAACTGGGAATCGGGCGTCCGTCAACCTACGCTCCAACTATTTCAACGGTGCAAAAACGCAATTACGTGGTGAAAGAAGACCGCGAAGGGAAAAAGCGTCAGTACGATAACATTGTATTGTCAAATGGAGTTGTTAAAGAGGAAAAAAAAGAAGAAAATACGGGGGCCGAAAAATCCAAACTGTTCCCGACTGATATAGGCATGCTGGTGACCGATTTCCTGATTGAGCATTTTGTTGACATTATGGACTACGGTTTTACGGCCAGTGTTGAAAAGGAATTTGACAATATTGCCCAGGGGCTTACCAAGTGGAACGAAATGATTAAAAAGTTCTACAAGCCATTTCACAAAGACATAGAAAATACGCTTGAACACAGCGAGCGGGTGACCGGTGAACGCATTCTGGGGAAAGACCCCGCAACAGGCAAACCCGTAATAGCCCGCATTGGCCGTTTCGGACCCATGGTTCAGATAGGTGAGGCCAGCGATGAGGAAAAACCGCGGTTTGCTTCACTGCGTAAAGACCAAAGCATTCAAACAATCACGTTTGAACAAGCCATGGAACTGTTCAAATTACCGCGTCACCTGGGCGATTATCTCGGTAAAAAAGTTACGGCAAGCATTGGCCGTTTTGGCCCCTATATAAGTTATGACGGTTTGTTTGCATCCATTAAAGCGGCCGATGGCGATGACCCCATGACCATTACCCTTGATCGCGCCATTGAACTGATTATTGCCAAAAAAGAAGCGGTTGCTAATTCAATACTGAAAACATTTAGTGAGAATGATAAGGCGCAAATCCTTAAGGGACGTTGGGGCGCATACCTTAAATTTGATGGTAAAAATTTCCGTATCCCGAAAGGAACCGAGGTTGACGACATTAATTACAACATGGTGCTGAATATTGTGGGACCTGCTGCTACAGCTAAGAAAGCAGCATCTAAAAAGGGTGGTGCAAGTAAGGCAAAAGGTAAAACATCTGCTAAAACCAAAGCCGAAAAAACGGCAAAAAAAACAGCAACCGGGGTGGGTTCCAAAATAAAAACTGAAACCAAAGCTAAACCTGCAGCCAAAAAAACGGCCAAACCAGCCCCAAAAACCAAGGCAAAACCAAAGAAAAAGAAACGGTAAGCGTTTAACAATACAAAGACCGGTTTGTTTGGACCGGTCTTTTTTTTACCTATAGATTTCAACGATGTGCCTTTTAAAACTCGGTTTCATGTGGTCTTAATCCGTGTTTTTTTATCCTAATTTAAGGGTATGGATTTATCAATTTATCTGACTCCCTCACGGGTGCGGCCACAGCCCAAAACCGAGGGCGAGGAAATGAATGACCTTATTGGGAATCATATCGTGTGCTATTCAAACGTTAGTGATGAGGATTTTGAAAAATGCAACATTGCCCTTGTAGGGGTATGCGATGATCGCGCATGCAGTTCCAACAAAGGTTGCGGTGTAACACCCGATGAGGTGCGCAGCCAGTTTTATAAACTTTCACTCGGGTCGGAACGTGTAAAACTGGTTGACATGGGAAACATTTTACCCGGAAAAGCCATACAGGATACGTATTATGCGCTGGTGGAAACCATCGCTTTTCTTAATAAGAAAAAAATGGTTCCGCTTATCATTGGCGGAGGCCACGATATTACGTTTGCCATGTACCGCGCCTATGAAAAACTGGAGCAAACGGTAAACATTACCACGGTTGACCGCAAATTTGATCTGGGCAAGCCTGATGATGAAATCAGCAACAACAATTTTTTGACAAAAATTGTTTTGCATCAGCCGAACTTTTTGTTCAACTATACCAACATCGGCACACAGTCGCATTTTGTTGACAGCGGGACCATGAATTTTATTGAGAAACTGTATTTTGATCATTTGCGCCTGGGCGATTTGCATAATGATATTACATTGGCGGAACCCCACATACGCAGTGCCGACATTTTTAGTTTTGATTGTGGCGCCATCAGGCGTGCCGACTGTCCGGGAAACACATTTGTGTCACCTAATGGTTTATTTGGCGAAGAAGCCTGCAGGCTTATGCGGTATGCCGGTATGAGCGATAAAATTTCCTGTGCAGGAATTTTTGAAATAAATACGGTTATAGACAACTCAGGACAATCTGCAGCGCTGGCCGCTCAACTGTTGTGGTATTTTGTTGATGGCTACGCAGGCCGCAAAAATGACTTTCCGCATCTTGAAAAAAGCACGTATTTCAAATACAGGGTCAATTCAGAACAGGCCAAAACGGAAATTATTTTTTACAAGAGCCCGAAAAGCGACCGTTGGTGGATGGAAGTGCCTTATCCGCCTGATAAGCGATTAAAGTTCGAGCGACATCACCTGGTATCTTGTAATTACGCTGATTACGAGGCGGCTTGTAAAGATGAAATACCCGATCTCTGGTGGAAGACTTTCCACAAATTGTCCTAGAGCCACGCGGGGTTCAATATTTTTTGTGTGAATTTTAACATATTTTCACGATGAATTAAAAAATCATTAATTTTACCAATTGTAGGTAGCGAACTTTTATTAAAAAACAATTGTTTAAATCCAGCGTTATGAAAAAGCTATTAGTTACACTCACACTCACAGCAGGAGCCTTTGCTGTCAATGCACAGCAGGATCCTCAATTCTCCAACTTCATGTACGACAAACTTTCTATCAACCCCGGTTTTGCCGGAATTGATGGGAAAATTTGCGGCACCATGTTTTACCGTAATCAGTGGATGGGATTCGGTAACCAACCTACCACAAGTTTATTGAATGTACACGCGCCTTTTGCCATTCTGCGTGGTGGTGCCGGCTTAACGGTTTATCTTGATAAATTGGGTTTTCAAAAAAACACGGCAGCACGTTTTTCATATTCCTATCACCTTCCGATAAGCGCCAAAATGAAGCTTGGCATCGGGCTTTCGGTGGGGTATATGGGTGTTGGCTACAATGCCACCTGGGTTGCAGTGGATGATCCTGCCAATGACAAGGCCATCCCGGGTTCAACTTCAAGTGCCGGTACTATGGACTTTGGTGTTGGAGCTTATTTAAAGGGTAAGGACTTTTACGTGGGCTTGTCATCGCTTCACTTAAGTGAATCTGAGCTTAAGCAGTTAAGTTTCAAAAACAAACGCCATTATTATTTGATGGCCGGATATGATTATGCCGTGAATCCGGAAATCATGATTATGCCTGCTTTACGTGTAGAATCAGATGCTACAGCCACCCAGGTTGACGCATCGGTGCGGGGGATGTGGCAAAATATGGTATGGGCCGGTGTGGGATATCGTATTAAGGAGGCCTTATATCCAATGTTGGGTTACCAAACCGAAGTATGGAAAGAACAAAAAGGAATGCTGCGTATTGGTATTAGTTATGACGTGAATACTAACGAGTTAAAGAATTACAGCAATAACGGACTGGAGTTTTTCATCAACTTCTGTTGCAATGTTGAAAAGCCGTTTAAGCCAGAAAAATACAAAACAGTGCGTTTTCTGTAAGTTTGTAACTTTTGATAAACTATGACGTTAGAAGGAGTTCATTTGGTAGTATATAATTTTTTTAAAAAAGTTGGGTTTTTAAAAGGAGGTAGCATGAATAGATTGATGTATTTATCAATCGGGCTTATATTTCTGTCCGGTTGTGGGGGTGGCGTTAGTGGTGACCTGGTGGGGGTATTGGGTCGTCCTGATTGGTACCAGAATGATCCGTACGGAACGGTATATATTCCGGCTGGTAGTTATAACATGGGAAGTAGTGACCAGGATGTTCCGTGGTCGCACCAAATGCGTTCGAAAACTGTTTCGATTTTCGCGTTTTACATGGATCAAACCGAAATTGAGAACAACGAATACCGCCAGTTTGTGTATTGGGTTCGTGACTCGATTGCGCGCAGGAAACTGGGTGATGAAGCTCAGACTCCTGAGGACTGGTTGGTTCCATGGAATGACGATGAAAACAACGTGCGTGACCCATCAGAATGGTTTATTGATTGGAGTGCCCGCTTACGCTGGAACGATGAAGCGATAAAGCCGATCTTGGCAGAACTTTATTTGCCTGAGAATCAGAGGTATTATCGTAGAAAAGAAATTGATACCCGTAAATTGATTTTCCAATATTACTGGATTGATTACAGAGCTGCTGCTCAAAAAGGTCAGATTAATTATTTTGATGACCCGAACAATCCGCAGCACCGTACCCTCAAAACGCCACCAAATCCAATTACAGGTGAGCCGCAGGGTAAAGACCTCGATCTTGGTCAGCGTAATAAGAAAGGCCAAAACAATGCTATTCGCGGGCATGAAGACCGTTCGCGTTTTATCATTGACGAAAAAATCATTGTTTATCCTGACACTTTATGCTGGGTTCATGACTTTGTTTATTCTTACAACGATCCAATGACCAACATGTATTTCTGGCATCCGGCCTATGATGCGTACCCTGTAGTTGGTTTAACATGGCAGCAATGCAAGGCGTTTTGCGTTTGGCGTACCCAGCTCATGAATAATTTTAACCAAATGAATGGCGAACTTTATGTTCAGGATT
>DASPJQ010000245.1:0-1291 GCA_035628535.1 Flavobacteriales bacterium
CTTAAGCGTGTTGTAGGTAATGTATCCGCCATTGATGCTGGTGTGGTGAAACGCATTTTTACCAATGGCAATCATTTTGTTTTCCTCTTTCAGGTAGTCGCCATACTCACCGGTCTGGAAAGCTGAGCGGCCAATGTTCTCACCGTTTGCACCGCGACCATAACCGAGCGCAATACCAATGGTATTTTTGGCCTGACCTGGCGAAGGATAAACCGGTAATTCAAGGGTTCCCTTATCAAGGGTAACTTTCAATTTTGTAGCCGGATAATTTTGTGCGATGAGCAGGTTGAATCCTTTTTCGCGCATTTGCTCAGGGTTCATGGTAACGTAGTTGTCCCATGTTACACGCGAGATTGGATCAGGTAATTCCTGCAACCACGGGTTGTTGGCCTGCTGACCGTCACCCATACCGATTTTCTGGTAATAAATAGCCTGCCATTCACCGCCCTGCCATCCGTCAATGGCTGCACCTGCCTCGGCAGTATTGCCCATCCAGGCCAACGGTGTGGTAAACATCGGAGGCATTGGATCAGAACTACCGCCATTGTGCAGGTGGAAATTCCAGTATTCGCCAAACGTTGCAAATTTCTGGTTGCCGCCAAACATTTCATAACCCCATTTTTTCCAGTTGGCTTTAATTAGGTCAACATACACCGTACTGTCTTTTACGCGTTGTGCGAGACCGCTCCACACCAATAAACTTTCCTGCCATGGGGCTGTTTTGTATAATGGACGAATGAGCGGTTGTTGTATAGCGTAATGGTTGTATTGGGGATTGGCATCGTTCCACGCCTCCAGGTAATGGTGATCAGGCGCGATGTACTGACATTGCGTGGCGGTTTCATCAGCATAACCGGCAAATGAAATTGACAGTTTTGCACCTTTTATTTTAGCCGCAACATTCAATGATTTTGGAAGCGAATAAACAGGATTACATCCGTAAATCAGGATGGCATCCTTATCACTAAGTTCATTGAAAAGTTTTTCCACCTCGGCATCTTTCCCCATAAACATGCTTATAGGGTTGTTGATGTTGATGGTATTGTTATAGTTTCCTAATTCAAAGTTTAATGCGTTAACCAGTATCTGAACATTCACATCGTTTGCACCGGCAACTACAAGGGTCTCGCCCCTGCCCATTTGCGCCTTCAGCATTTCGCCTGCGGCTTTGGTGTTTTTCATAATGGCGTCAGAAACTTTTGCAGTTTGTTTACCGGTTACGTGCTGGTAAAGGGCTGCAATTACCTGGCCTTCCTCTGAAGGTTTAATGGCCACGCGCACATCGGCATTG
>DASPJQ010000246.1:0-5395 GCA_035628535.1 Flavobacteriales bacterium
TCCGCGTCAGCCGATTTTGAAACGCCAAGTATTTCGTAGTAGTCTCTTTTGCTCATGATTTATTTGTTATATACCAACAATTACCTTGGCGTGTCGCAATACAATATCGTTTATAAAAAATCCGTTTTCTATAACATCAACTATTTTACCTTTCAATTCTTCGGTGGGTGCCGGAATTTGTGTTATAGCCTCATGCAAATCGGTGTCAAGCGGTTTTCCTATTACATCCATTTTTTTCAATCCTTTTGTTTCAAGAAGGTTGAAGAGTTTTTGGTTGATCAGGGTGAATCCCGATTTAATGGCTTCAATGTCCTGGGCCGATTGATTGGCTTTTATGGCTCGTTCAAAATCATCCAACACAGGAAGAATGGCTTTAAGCACATCTGAACTGGCCGATTTTACCAGGTCAACTTTTTCACGGGCATGGCGTTTTTTTGAGTTTTCAAACTCTGAATAAAGTCGTAAAAATTTGTCATTGATTTCCTCGTACAAGGCCTTATAATCGGGTCCTTTTTCCGGTGCTTCTGAATTTTCTGCCGTTTCGGCCTTTTTTTCCTCCTCTATTGGGTTTTCTGCCGAATTTTCAGCATTCTCTTCTGTAACCTCGTTATTTTCAGGGGTCGAGTTGTTTATTTTATCTTCATTCTCCATGACTTGATATAAACGCAAAAACACTGCCAACGTACCCAAAAGAGTCATGTTGACAGTATTTCCACAAACAAGCCGGGGTTTAGTTCTTTTTGCCCTTAAAGCAATACCCTGCCGAAATATCGAGCCGCATAGCAGTTACGTTATTGCTGCCGCGATCAACAACACTGTTAATACGCGGGCCGATAAAAAATCCGCTTTTATGATGTATGTCAAAACCGTACTGGAGAAAATGCGGTTTCGGATAATTTTCAATGGGTGTATAATTTCCGCGTTCAAATTTTACTTTGCCAAAAGCCAGGTCATAATTTACGTATGCATCAACCCAAAACCCGTAGCCAACATAATAGTTAGTCATAAGCGAGGGCCCTGCTGCAATAAAATATCCAATGGGATCAAGCGCCACAACCGAACTGCTTATTTTACGCTCAACACCAAAAATATAATCGCCAAAACTGATTCCGGGTGAAAGAATAAAACGGGAGGTAGCCACCACATTTTTATGCCCCTGGAACCAACCCATAAAACCGGCACCGTAAGCATGCTCAAGGCCCGAAGCCGTTTGCGTTGATTTCCCATTTATAAGCCTGGCCAGTATAAAAACAAAATCGCCCAGCGTTGGATTTTCATACCGTATACAAGCACGCCCTTTTTCATATTTATTAATGGCAAGCTGCCCGTTTATGCTTATGCCGCCATAAGACCCATCTTTATCAGGAAAAACAGTTGTTCTCCTTAAAAACAATTTAAAATCCCTTTCTTCAAAATCATCGCCCAGGTCACTAAATGACGACTGTGCAAAAACACCGGCAGCCATTCCCAAAAAAACCAGGCAAAATAAACTTTTGTGAATACGCATAACAACTAAATTTTCACAAACCTAGTTATTCCGAATTGTTTCTTAAATACGATGTTTTACGTATTTTATCGGTAAGACTCCGGCAACTAAAAACCGAAACAACTGAATAAATTACAGCTTATCAACCAGCTTGTCAATGGCAATGTGTAATTCCATTTCGCGCAGGTTCATGGCAATGATTTTGCCGGTTTCATCAATCAGGAAATTCATGGGTATGGATTCAACATTGTATTTGATGGCCGCAAGGTTGCTCCAACCCTGCAAGTCGCTCACGTGATTTTTCCATTCAAGTTTATCGGCCTTTATGGCCGCTTCCCATTTCTTTTTATCCTGGTCAAGGCTCACACTGAATATTTCAAAACCTTGAGCCGTTTTAAACGTTGCCTTTTTGTACTTTTTATATGCCAATACCAGGTTGGGATTTTCTGCACGGCAGGGGCCGCACCAACTGGCCCAGAAGTCAATGAGAACTACTTTGCCTTTAAGTGACGATAATTTTATTTTTTTGCCGTTCAAACCGGCTTGTTCAATTTCGGGGGCCATGTCACCAACCTTTGGCGGTTCATTCATGGCCGGTCCATTGGAAACAACAGCCGTATCAGTTCCCGAACGGTTTGTTCCGATATTATTATAAATGCCTACCCCAAAAAAAGCTAAGGCAATTGTACCGATCCCGATATTGATGAAGGTCATATTCGTGTTTTTTTTCACTTAGCTAAAGATACAAAATACGTACCAATAACATGAAGAAAGGAGGCAGGGTAACTTCTTAAAATATACAAAAAACCCACGGCTAAATCCGTGGGTTGTTATCACTTTTTGGCTTTGATATCGGCTTTGAAGCTTATTTCATCATAAATAAACTTGTCGGCCGTAGCGCCTAAAACCGTTTTTGAATTATAGCTAATACCCCAGCGCGTACGGTCAATGTCAAATGCAGCATTGCCGTTTAACGTACCGTTTGCATAACTGAAAGTAGCCGGAAATGCGATGGTTTTGGTTATACCTTTAATGGTTAGGTCGCCTGTCATGTCATAGTTGTTTTCCTGTGGATTATACAAAGCCGATGTAATAACCAATTGCGCAATTTTAAAGCTATCAGCCTGGAAAAAATCTTCGCTTAATATGTGACCCAAAAAATTCTGGTTATCGCTGGAATCGGTCAAATCATCGGCTGTTATGGAATTCATGTCAAGGGTAAAATGCCCGCCCGATAAGCGACCTTCATTCACTTCAAGCTTACCGCCAATAATTTTTACTTTACCATTGTGTGATCCCCCCGTTTTTTTTGCTTCCCAGGCCAGGGTGGATTCATCCAGGTCAATGGTAAATGTACCACGTATGTCTTCAAAAACATCTTTGGCAACGGTTTCTGTTTCTTCACCGGCTCCTGCACCTTTCCTGTCGTTTTGGTGACCTAACATGGGAGCAAGGGTCAATCCAACAAGGCATGAAAGTTTAATGAGGATATTCATGGAAGGACCCGAAGTGTCTTTAAACGGGTCGCCCACGGTGTCGCCAACTACTGCGGCTTTATGGGGTTCGGATTTTTTGTAAAAAATTTCTTTTTTACCGTTCACTTCAATTTCAACACCCTTTTCAAATGATTTTTTGGCATTGTCCCACGCACCACCGGCATTGTTCTGGAATATGGCCCAAAGCACACCGCTAACGGTAACACCCGCCATATACGCGCCCAATGCTTCGGCACCCATTCCCAGGCCGACAACAATGGGAGTAACTATTGTAATAATGCCCGGCAGCATCATTTCACGCAAAGCAGCTTTGGTAGAAATTTCAACGCATTTGCTATACTCCGGCTTTCCTTTGCCTTCCATGATACCAGGAATTTCACGGAACTGCCTGCGTACTTCATTCACCATGTCCATGGCTGCTTTACCCACCGAATTTATGGCAAGTGCCGAGAATACTACGGGAATCATACCGCCCAGGAACAAGGCAGCTAAAACTTTTGCATCAAATATGTTGATTCCTTTGATACCTGTAAAGGTAACGTAAGCTGCAAAAAGCGCAAGCGCTGTTAGCGCTGCCGATGCAATGGCGAATCCTTTTCCAATGGCTGCAGTTGTATTTCCTACCGAATCCAGGATATCGGTTTTTTCACGCACTTCTTCGGGTAGTTCACTCATTTCGGCAACACCACCGGCATTGTCGGCAATGGGTCCAAACGCATCAATGGCCAATTGCATGGCTGTATTGGCCATCATGGCCGAAGCCGCAATACCAACCCCGTAAAAACCTGCAAGTGCATAGGCAGCCCAAATGGCTCCGGCAAATAAAATAACAGGTGTTGCGGTTGAAAGCATACCGGTTCCCAAACCTGCAATAATGTTGGTTGCAGCTCCTGTTGCCGATTTTTTTACTATTCCTAAAACGGGTCTTTTACCCAACCCGGTATAAAATTCAGTAATAAATGAAATGGCAGCTCCTACAAACATACCAATTACCACTGCGTAAAATACATTCATACTGGTTGTTGTTGCCGAGCTGAATTCACCGGCATTGAACACTGTCATGGTAATTGTTTCCGGGAGCATGATTTTAATTAACCCGAATGCAGCGCCCAGTGAGATAAGAATAGAAGCCCAGTTACCCAGGTTAAGCGCTTTTTGCACGGTGCCCGTATCGGCTTTTGCGCTATCGCTTATACGTACAAACCATGCGCTCACAATGGAAGCGAGCAAGCCAACGCCTGCAATGGTTAACGGTAATAAAATAGGACCAATTCCTTTAAACGGAATGCCATCATATGTGCCATTGGTCATGAAATAATCGCGGATTAAATAATTACCAAGCACCATTGAAGCCAACACGGTGGCCACATATGACCCAAACAAGTCGGCACCCATACCGGCAACATCACCAACATTATCGCCCACGTTATCGGCAATGGTAGCCGGGTTACGCGGATCGTCTTCAGGAATTCCTGCTTCAACTTTTCCTACAAGGTCGGCACCAACATCAGCAGCTTTGGTATAAATTCCACCGCCTACACGCGCAAATAAAGCAATGCTTTCGGCACCAACGGAAAAGCCGGCCAATACTTCCAATACGCGGGTCATTGCTTCATAACCACCATTGGCAAGGCTGCCATCCATAAAAAACATGAAAAATAAAATAAACAACATGCTCAAGCCGAGAACGGCCAGGCCTGCTACACCAAGCCCCATTACAAGACCACCGGTAAAAGAAACTTTTAATGCTTTTGAAAGCGATGAGCGGGCAGCTTGAGTGGTACGCACGTTAGCTTTTGTGGCGATACGCATACCAAAAAATCCTGCAAGTGCACTAAAAATGCAACCGATTACAAATGCCGCAACAATTAATATATGCGAAGTTTCAACCACCTGCGAAAGCCAGGCAAGGGCGCCACCGGCAACAACGACATATATTGCCAGAATCCGGTATTCGGCTTTTAAAAATGCCATGGCCCCTTCGGCCACGTAACCGCCAATTTCTTTCATGCGGTCGTTACCGGGATCCTGCTTTTTAACCCACGATGCCTTGATGGCCATCACCAAAAGACCTATAAGACCTGCAAGGGGTACGAAGTAAATCATGTTCTTGTACAAAAATTCCATATTCAGTGTTTTTTTAAGAGGCGCAAAAGTATGGGTTTAGGTCGACTTGTGCAACAAAGAAAGGTAAAATATTGATTTTCATATTTTTAAATCTCGTTTTCAATTTCTTTTTTCCAGGTTGCTGCTTATATAATTCCCTGGTAATAAGTTATGAAACGGCTGGATGTATTTTTTGGAATGAATCGCCCGTTCTTCGCAATTATCCAAGCAGAAGAATCATAATGAAGATGCCTATTAACACTGCCAACGATGCTACGGTAAAACAAAAACTCACAATTTTAATCAC
>DASPJQ010000247.1:0-3183 GCA_035628535.1 Flavobacteriales bacterium
AAAGGTAAAAAAAAATGCTATTTGGAAGTCGTTGCCCGCTATTCGTTATCTGCTCTTCGGGGTGCAGTGGCACGATTTTACAGGGCTGTTAAGCGGGTGTTTTGGAATTGAGTAAATAACAACGGGCCAAAAAAGCTGTTATATTCTCAAAAATCGTGGTAAACCTGTGCAATCCTCGCCTGTACCGAACGATTTTTGAAATAAATTTTAATCAAAATAGGGTATGTTCGGGCGAGCGTGGCCATATTAGACCTATTTTTACAAACGCATGAAATACCTATGTTTTACTTATATGTTAACACTAAACAAGGTATTCCCTATTCCGGTAGCTATCGGGACTTTAAAAAACGGTTAATGAACATATGAAATTTACCTGGCTTACCAACCGCCAGGAGGCTGAAAACCGATCAAATGCCCTGGCCTCCATTGTGCTTACTGCGCTTATTGCGGTTGTATTGTCATTTCCGGTATACGTGTTTTTTTACCGGTTTATGCCCCCTATGTTCATGGGCGATGTTCGTATTGATACGTACCTGACGTTTATACCAGTATACGTGGTGGTTTTATACCTGGCCCTGAAAATACGGCCCTGGCTCATTTATGCCATACTGGCCGGATCATGCATACTGCTGATTACAGGTGCTGTTGGGGTATACGGTTTTCGCGATTTGTACGAGGACTACAAAATAGTGGTGTACAATTTGCGCGAAGGACTAAAAGCCACTTATTTTAAAAAAGAGGGCGAGGAAAGTTTTATAAATGCCGAACGTTTCAGGGAGGCCATTGATTATACCAATCCCACCGTGCGTGAATTTGCCGTGAATGTTGCGGTAAAGCATTTTGACGCATACAGCAACACTACCTATAACCGCAAGACCATACAGTTTTTTTCAATTTTCAAAGAAATACGCACCAAATGGCGGTATGTTTTTGACCCGAGTGAAAACGAGTTTTACGCGAAAGCCAGCGAAACCATACGCCTGCTTAAGGCCGATGATAAGTTTAAAGGTGATTGTGACGACTACAGCATATTTACAGCGGCTTGCATTAAAGCAGTTGGCGGGCGCGTAAGGCTGGTGCGTACACGCATTGTGACCCCTGAAAAAACAACCGGGCATGTATACCCCGAGGTGATGATTGGAAACATTAAGGACCTTGAGAACATCAATTACCTGGTGCACGAAGTGTTGTTTGCGCGCGAAAACCAGGGTAAACCCATTTACTTTTGCAAAGATGCCGATGGCAGCGTTTGGCTTAACTTTGATTACAGCGATTTTTATCCCGGGGGTCCTTACGTTTCACGCTTGCGCATAGCAACCATTGAAATATAATACCAGCGTGAGGAACAATTTAACGTATATTGCTTTGTATTATGCTGACTGACATTCGTATAAATTATTTTTCAGGGACTAAATCAGCTATCACGTCAGTATAGGCGGCATGGATGTTAAAAATGCTGTATATTTAGCGCTAAAACCAGGTATATTTCAATTGCATTTCATGCGCAGGATTTTTTTGTACAGTTTGTTTTTTGTGCTGGCGGCCGGCATGTCATGGGCGCAAAGCGCCAAACAGCTGAATGCACAGGCCGAAGCCATTATCAATGACGATCCTGACCAATCGCTTGCCATAGCTAAAAAAGCCCTGAAAAAAGCGCAGGCCGAAAAAAACAAAGAGCAGGAAGCCGAAGCGTATTTGAATGTGGGTGTTGGCATGTATTACCTTGATGATTATGACGGGGGCATTGCCGTTATAGAAAAAGGGTTGAATATTGCTAAAAAAATTGGCAATAAAAACCTTGAGGGGAAATGCGAGGGCATTATAGGTGAAATTTACGTATACGAGGCCAAGTACTCTCAATCATTGAAACATTTAAGCCGTGCACGAAGCATATTTGAATCAAACGGCAATAAAAAAGACCTTGCCCGGTGCAACAACAGCATGGGTATTATTCATAAAAACCAGTACAACCTGAATGAGGCCTTAATGTATTTTAAAAAAGGGTTTGAGTTGGGTGATGATATACGCAAGGGTGATGCCAGCCTTAGCATGGGCGAGGTATATATCCAGCAAAAAAAATTCACCGATGCCGATAAAATACTGCAAACGGCCGTGGATTTTGCCAGGAAAAACAATGATAAATATGTACTGGCCGATGCCTACATGGCCCTGGGTGAAGTAAACATTGCCTTTGGAAAAAAAGCACAGGCGTTAAAATACCTGAATGATGCGCTAAGCATTAAAGAAAATGTTGACGACCAGCAAGGCATTTCAAAAGTGTGCGTGATCATGGGCAATTTGTTTATGTCAACCGAGGAACCCGATAAAGCGCATGATTTGTTTTTGCGCGCGGTAACCATTGCCCGCGAAATTAACACGCGCGAGGAATTGAAAGACGCCTATTTGGGTTTGTCCAACACCTACCACTTAAAAAACAACGATGACAGCGCATATGCGTACCTGGATAAATACAATAAACTGAACGAGGAAATTTTAAGTGAAGAAGCCTCAAAAAAATTAAGCCAGATTGAAGAAAGCCTTGTGGCTGAAAAACGCAAACAGGAAGAAAAGCAACGTAAGCAGCGGGAGGCATACGATAAATTCATTAACCTTGTTTTTACCTGGGTTTTTATAGGCATAATTTTAATTATTGGTGTGTTTGGATTCATTATGTTCAAGCGTTACAAGGAAAAACAAAAGGCCAATGTTGAAATCATGAAGCAGAAGGACGAGGTGGAAAAACAACGCACCCTGGTGGAAGAACAGATGAAAATTGTTGCCGAAAAAAACCACGAGATTACCGACAGTATAAATTATGCAAAACGCATACAACAGGCCGTGTTACCGGGCGATACCGAGTTTCACCATAGTTTTAAAGATGCTTTTGTATTGTTTAAGCCCAAGGACATTGTGAGCGGTGACTTTTATTGGTTTACCAAATTGCGGCCTGCGTTAACAGGCAGGCGGGCCGACAGTTCGCGCACCGTTGAAGAAGGCGATAAGGAATATATTATTTACGCAACGGCCGATTGTACCGGCCATGGTGTACCGGGCGGATTCATGAGCATGCTGGGCACCTCGTTTTTAAATGAAATTATTAATGAAGGAAAAGTTTTTGATCCGTCAAAAGCGCTGAACCAATTGCGCGAAAAAATTATTGCCGGGTTGAAACAAACCGGTGCG